>NZ_LLWH01000188.1 GCF_001411475.1 Pseudomonas endophytica
TCTGGAACACCTCATTCATGCCAAGCGCCAGTCAGACCGCCAACGGTCTACCCGAACATAATCAGCACAGTGTCAAACAGCAGTGGCTCGCTATTCTTTCCGTCGCCGTGGGTGCCTTCGCCTTGGTGACCAGCGAGTTTCTCCCCGTGGGCGTACTCAACGACGTAGCTACCGACCTTGGCATCAGTGCTGGCCATGCCGGTCTGATGGTGACCCTGCCCGGCATAATGGCGGCGCTCGCGGCCCCTTTGCTCTCTGTGGGCATTGGTGCCTTGGACCGACGCTATCTACTCATCGGCCTGACGCTGATCATGATCGTCGCCAACGCAGTTGTGGCCATCGCCAGCGACTTCAACCTGCTGCTGTTAGGGCGAGTGTTCTTGGGGATTAGTATCGGCGGCTTCTGGGCGACCGCCATAGGGCTCAGCGGCCGACTGGCGCCCAAGGGCGTGAGCGTGGCGCAAGCCACCTCGATCATTATGTTCGGCGTCACCTTGGCCACCGTGCTGGGTGTACCGGTAGGGACTTGGCTTAGCGGCCTGATGGGCTGGCGCATGACGTTTCTTATAACCGCACTCATGGGCATCCCAGTGCTGTTGGCGCAGATCTTCTTGCTGCCGCGGCTCAACCCGGAAAAGGCCATTCTCATCAAGGATCTGCCAGCCTTGATCATCAACCCACTCTCCCGAATCGGCTTGATCGCGGTCTTATTTATCGGCCTGGCACACTTTGCGGCGTACACCTATGTGGCGCCATTCTTCAAAAACAGCTCGGGTTTCGACGGCTCGACTATTGGTTCATTGCTGCTGCTCTACGGCGCGGCGGGCGTTCTGGGTAATATTTTTGCCGGGTTCGCCGCCAATCGCAGCGTTCGGTACACCTTGCTGCTGGTCGCACTGATGATTGGTACCAGCACCGCCCTCTTCCCCCAATTTGCCACCCACATGAGTGGCGCCGTTGTGCTGATTGCACTCTGGGGCTTCGCCTTTGGTGCATTCCCGGCCTGCGCCAGCATCTGGATGTTTGTCGTAGCCCCCAAAGATGTCGAACGCGGCATGCCGCTCTTCATCGCGCTATTTCAAGTCATCATCGCCTTGGGTTCATTCTTTGGCGGACAAATTGTTGACCAACTGGGCAGCGCAGTACTCTTCAGCTTGGCCACGGCACTGGTAGGCTGCGGTTTTGTCACCGTCTTGGTACTGGGGCGTAACGTGAGTAATAAATTGGCGACCCAACCGAGCTGATCAGTATCAGCGGGTAGGAGCGGCGAGCCGTTGCTCACTTACGCCCAAGGAGATACTGATGGTGGAGTACACCCAAATAGTCGCTGTGGATCAGAGCGACTATTTAGCCAGCTTGTAACTGTCCTGAGTGAGTTCGTGTAGGTATTTGGCTTGCACCGAAATCTCTAATACCACACTGATCCAATGCTCTTTATTCATGGGGTAGCCGGGAAGAATACCTTCAAGCTTGCGAAGTGAGCCGGTATTTTCTGGATAGCATTTCAGATCCAAAATATCGACCTCACCTTCGCCTGCAAGCCCCAATTTTTACTTGGGGTAATAGGGTACGCCCACTAATATCTCCACTCCCTATCTACCAATTCGATTATCTCGATCTGATAGCGGTAACGTGCAGCAATGTGCCCTAGCAGGATTGAGCCGATAGACACACCAAGCAAGAACGCACCAGCCCCCAAAAGCACGGTATTACCTAAGTTATCCATTTGAAAGCCTGCAACTAAAGTACGGGAAATCCATTCAAATCCACCAAATTCAGCAGCAAATGAATATGCCGTTGCTAAAAGACCTATGACGGCGGTTTTCTCTCCGAAAAAACGTCCTGTACGCTCACTGATACGTCTGATTTTTCGACTTAACCAATAATGGGCATCTTTTAAAGCCGCGGACTCGTATTGGGCTAAACGATCAGCCATCGCTTGTTCATGCCGAATATCGTCACATAATCCCTCCAACGATAACTTCTTCCAACGAAAAGCCAACAAAAGCGACGCTACCATCGGCGCAATTAACGCTGATATGGCCAGTAGCATAGAGATGATGCTCATCGTCATTACAAATAGCTGGGCATATAGCGATGGAGGCCTTGTGTCATAAGAAAAAACGAAACCTGCCATGATGATCATTAATAGCGTAGACAACCCCATGCACCAGTTGGCGATGATCCGTGCCTTGTTTTCTACCCCCGTGCGTCGTACTTTGCGCGGCTGACAGCGGCTTAACTCTTCTAATACTTGGATTGTTCTATCAATTGGCGGGATCATCACCTCTCCTATTATTTCAATCTGGGATCCGTCGAATCCTACTAAAGTTGCGAAAGTATTACACTCCACTTTAAAAAACTTCAAGCCTTGGTAACTGCACAATTACTATATTGAAATCTCAACACGCACACTGAGCTTTTTAAAACTTTAGGAATTTTCCTACGCCACTAACTTTAAAGACCTATTAAACAATAGTCTGCAACTACTCACGCAACGTTAAATTATTAATCCCGGCAATTGGGGGTGGGGAATCGCATACCATTGAAATAAGCGGATTAATAAAACCTTATTTCAGCCAATAAAATATTCGAAATATAGCAATCCACCCGCAATGAATATTAAGAGACAACTGATAATCCAACAGCATTGCTCTAGCCATTAACCTGCAAGAAAAAAGACACCAACAACGCCGAGCGCTTCGGATGATAACTTTCCAACTTAGAGCGTGCCGCTAGCACTCATAATGCTCTCCCGATAAGCGGCTGTGTAAATCGCAAGGGTCGGACGCCAGCCACAAAAAAGCCCCGCAGACGTTAATCTGCGGGGCTTTCATTTGTATGGCGGAGAGATAGGGATTCGAACCCTAGGTACCGGTGAAGGTACAACGGATTTCGAATCCGTCCCATTCGGCCACTCTGGCATCTCTCCAACGGCGCGCATCATATCAACGCTTTCGAAATCAGGCAAAGCCTTTTTTCAAAAAAATCACGTGCTATCAGTTGCTTGCGCGCGTTTGCAGCTTAAAGCGGGACGCCTAGGCGGTTTGCAACTTCTTCGTAGGCTTCAATGACGTCGCCCAGCCCCTGACGGAAGCGGTCTTTGTCCATTTTCTTGCCAGTGGATTTGTCCCACAGGCGGCAACCGTCCGGGCTGAACTCGTCGCCCAAGACGATGCTGCCGTCGTGGAATACGCCGAACTCGAGTTTGAAGTCGACCAAGAGCAAGCCAGCGTCGTCGAACAGTTTGTTCAGTACGTCGTTAACTTTGAGCGACAGCTCTTTCATGCGAACCAGTTGCTCTGCGGTGCCCCAACCAAATGCCACGACGTGGGATTCGTTGATGAACGGGTCGCCTTTGGCGTCGTCTTTCAGAAACAGTTCGAAGGTGTAAGGGTTGAGTTTCATGCCCTCTTCTACACCCAGACGCTTGACCAAGCTGCCTGCGGCGTAATTACGCACTACGCATTCAACCGGGATCATGTCGAGTTTTTTAACCAGGCATTCGTTGTCGCCCAGCAGTTTGTCGAATTGAGTCGGGACGCCGGCTTCTTCGAGTTTTTGCATGATGAAGGCGTTGAACTTGTTGTTCACCATGCCTTTACGGTCTAGCTGTTCGATACGTTTGCCATCAAAGGCTGAGGTGTCGTTGCGAAACAACAGGATCAAGCGGTTTTCGTCGTCAGTTTTGTAAACCGACTTCGCTTTACCGCGATAGAGTTCTTCACGTTTTTCCATGATGGGCTCCGCATGCTGAGTAGGTGGGCTAGGCGATTGTGCGCCAGTCGAGCCCTGAATCTTGATCCGCCAGTTGCAGCCAGTCCGGGTCGCACCCAAGGGTGTCGACGAAACATTGCCGGGCCAACTGAGGCAGGTTGTTCTTGCTGCTGAGGTGGGCCAATACCAAGTGTTGCAGGTTTTTGCACCCCAACTCGGCCACCAGGTTCGCGGCCTGATGGTTATTCAAATGTCCTTCCTGGCCACCCACTCGCTGTTTAAGAAAGTAGGGGTAGTGACCGCGGGCCAGAAGATCGCGGCAGTGATTAGCCTCGATCATCAGTGCATCCAGATCGCGGTAGCTGTGCAGCACACCTGCGCAATAGGAACCCAGATCAGTCAGCAAGCCAAAGCGCCGCTGACCATCACTGAACACGTATTGAGTAGGCTCCTGAGCATCATGCGCTACACGCGTCACGCTGATGCTTAGGGCGCCAATCTGCAACTTTTCACCGTCTGCCACGAAACCGGCTGGTTCCAAGGGTTTGCGCATCCCGCGCTGAGTGCCACGACTCATATACACCGGCAAATTGTAGCGCCGAGACAGTAAACCCACGCCATGCACGTGATCGGCATGTTCGTGGGTTACTAGAATCGCACTCAGTTGGTGTGGGCTTACGCCTAACCGAGCCAAGCGGCGCTCGGTTTCTCGCAACGAAAAACCGCAATCGACCAATACATAAGTGCTGTCGCTGGCTATCAGCGTGCCATTCCCTTGGCTACCACTGCCGAGAACGGCAAAACGCATAAAATTAGCCCAGGTTGTCTTGAATCTCGCTCAACACTTGGCGCGCCACTTCTGGCGGAGCGCTGGTGTTGATGTTCTCTTCAACCGTGACTTGTACGCTGTCGCCAACCTTGCTCAGGCGAACCTGATAACGCTGGGCACGGGATTCGACTTCTTCTTTGCTCGGATTGCCGCCAAAGAGGCTGGAGAAGAAACCAGGCTTCTGGTCTTTCTTCTCGGCTTTCTCTGCCAAGTTGATGTAGTAGAGGCCCAACGTGCGGTTGATGTCTTCAACGCGCCACTCACCCTGCTCCAGTGCACGTCCTACGCTAGACCAAGCACGATCTAAGTCTTCGGTCAGGCTCAGTACCGGATTGCCGCTACCGTCTTCGCTTAGGCTGACGCGCGCCGGGGTGTCGAAATCACGTGCTGCCAACAACGACACCGAACCGCCCTTCTCGGCGTTACGGCTCATGCTGACTAGCATTTCATCGACAAGGCCAGCATCCAGACCGGTATTGACCGAGTTCGGAGTGAATTCAACATTGGCGGTACTGCCCAGCGGACGATTGGCACTGACCACGTAAATTTCACTGGTGTTGCGCTGCACGCCCGGCTCGATGCGGACCCGCAAACGGGTTTCGCTATCGGCAGACAGGCCGCTGCTGGTCAGGTGACGAGCCACAGGGGCGGACAATTCGTCAGCGTGCTGCCATGCCGTCGTGAACTCGCCCGTTTGTGGACGTTGCTCGTCAATACGAAAACCGTTGTCTTGGAAGAACTGCATCGCAACCGACCACACTTCTGACGGCACGTGCTGAGCCAATACCCAACGGCTGTCGCCGGTTTTTTGCAGGGAGTAATCGCTGGCGCTGGCAATCGCAGCCAATGGCTGAGGACGCGGCACTTCAAACTCGCCCTTGACGTTGTCATCCGGCACGTTGCTCGGAATCGGCAACAGCGGGACCAGGCGTTTGTCTGTGACAACGCCCGGTGGCAAGGCCATCGGTGCTGTCTCTTGAGCCTGCAAATAGTCGCTGCCACGGTCCCGGAAGTAGCCATCTGGGCCCCACAGCCAACCGCAGCCGCTGGTGCTCGAAATAATCACGGCTAGTGCGGAAAGTCCGGCCAATCGCTTCATGCGTAATACTTCCTCAATTAAACCAAGACGCCGGACTGGCGCAGAGCCTGACGCAGCGGTTCGTGACAGGCTTCGCTGAGCCAGGTGAGCGGCAGACGGATACCGTCCTGCATCAAGCCCATTTCATGCAGCGCCCACTTCACAGGGATAGGGTTGGATTCGATAAACAAGGTTTTATTGAGCGGCATCAGTTTTTCGTGAATCGCTCGCGCTGTTACAGCATCACCGCGCATCGCCGCCGCACACAAATCGCTGACGTCACGCGGGGCAACGTTAGCAGTGACCGAAATATTGCCCTTGCCGCCAAGCAGGATCAGCTCAACCGCCGTTGCGTCATCGCCGGAGTACACCAGAAAGTCACTGCTCACATCGGCCAGAATGACAGGTACGCGGGTCAGGTCGCCGGTCGCCTCTTTGATGCCGATGATGTTTTTCACCGTCGACAGGCGCACAACGGTTTCTGGCAGCATGTCGCACGCTGTACGGCCCGGAACGTTGTAAAGGATCTGAGGGATGTCGACTGCTTCAGCGACAGCCTTAAAGTGCTGATACAAGCCTTCTTGGGTCGGCTTGTTGTAATACGGTGTGACCAGTAGGCAAGCGTCTGCGCCAGCGGCCTTCGCATTGGAGGTCAGCTCGATCGCTTCACGCGTCGAGTTAGCGCCTGTACCGGCAATGACCGGAATACGCCCTGCGACCTGTTTGACAACGTGACGAATCACTTCGATGTGTTCGTTCACATCCAGAGTTGCTGATTCACCTGTGGTGCCAACGGCAACAATGGCGTTGGTGCCCTCTTGCAGGTGAAAGTCCACCAGTTTGCTCAGAGCGTCCCAATCAAGACGACCTTGTGCATCCATAGGTGTGACCAGTGCCACCATACTGCCCGCAATCATGCAACCGCTCCTGCCGGAAAAAGAGAGCCGTAATGGTACTGGCGCCATGACCCTTGCACAAGCAACAGCGCGCCTGATGAGCATTCCCCTTCGCGCTGCTTTTCGCTACCCTTCATCCTTTGATTGGTACTGGTGTGTGCAAACGTCTTTTTTACAGACCTTTATATAAGCACTTTATGCCCTGCCCCTACGCCTTAGAGCGCGGCTTGCATCGCTTGCAAACGGCCTCAAACAGCGTGCTGGCGGGCTTATGTGCTTGTAAGGCATCTGATCTTGGAGCCACGCACAATCAACCGTACTGACCGCTCATCGTTTTAGGAAGGCTGCATGTCCACCCCCACAGTCCGCGAACAATTTCTAGTTATCAGTGCACTTGGCGCCAATCCTATGGAGCTGACTAACGTCTTGTGCCGGGCCAGCCATGAAAATCGCTGCGCGGTCGTGACCTCTCGTCTGACACGCCACGGCGAATGCAGCGCACTCGTGCTGGAGATCACCGGTAGCTGGGACGCGCTGGCCCGCCTAGAAGCTGGCCTGCCGGCCCTTGCCAAAAAGCATGCGTTTAACGTCAATGTGGTGCGCAGCGCGCCCCTTGAAACTCGCCCACAAGCGCTTCCTTATGTGGCGTACGTAAGTTCGGCCTACCGCTCAGACATCATCAACGAACTGTGCCAGTTCTTCACGGACCACAACGTTGAACTCGAAAACCTGACCTGCGATACCTACCAGGCCCCACAAACCGGCGGCACTATGCTCAACGCTACGTTCACCGTAACGCTGCCGGCGGGCGTGCAAATCAGCTGGCTGCGCGATCAATTCTTGGATTTCGCTGACGCATTGAACCTCGACGCATTAATCGAGCCTTGGCGCCCACAAAACCCAATGTAAGGAAGCCCCACATGGCCGTTGCAATTGACCAACCCGTAAGCGACTTTCAGATCCCGGCTACCAGCGAGCAAACCGTTAGTTTGTCCGGCCTTAAAGGCAAGCAGGTGGTGATTTACTTCTACCCTAAGGACAGCACGCCGGGCTGCACCACCGAAGGCCAAGGTTTTCGTGACCACTACGCCGAGTTTCAGGCGGCCAACACTGAAGTGTTTGGCGTTTCACGTGACAGCCTTAAGTCCCATGAGAACTTCAAGGCTAAACAGGCATTCCCGTTTGAGTTGCTGAGCGATAAGGACGAAGTCCTGTGCCAACTGTTTGACGTGATCAAGTTGAAAAAGCTCTACGGCAAGGAATACCTCGGCGTAGACCGCAGCACCTTTTTGATCGACAAAGAGGGCGTGCTGCGTCACGAATGGCGTGGCGTCAAAGTGCCGGGGCATGTTGACGCAGTGCTGGAGCAGGCGCAAAAGCTCAACGCCTGATACGCCTGATACGCCTGTAGGAGCTGCCGCAGGCTGCGATCTCTTGATCTTTAAAGGCAAAAGATCGCAGCCTGCGGCAGCTCCTACAAGATCAAATCACTTTTACTGACGTACTAATCGCAGATTCGAAAACTCAACCGCTTCGGTACTGCGATACGGGTTGATGTCCAGCCCGCCACGGCGCACATAGCGCGCATACACGGTCAATTTTTCGGGTTTGAGCAAGCGCTGCAAATCAAGAAAAATCCGCTCGACACACTGCTCATGAAAATCTGAATGCTGGCGAAAGCTCACCAGATACGCCAGCAAACTGGCGTGGTTCAGTGCCGCACCGCGGTATTCAACCACTACCGTGCCCCAATCCGGCTGGCTGGTCACCGGGCAGTTGGACTTGAGCAAATGGCTGTACAGGCTTTCTTCAACGACCTGCGACTCATCGCACTTCAACAGTTCTGGGCGCGGATGCTCGTAATCGCTGACCGTAATGTTCAGGTCATCAATACACACTCCAGGCAGAACGCCTACACCGTCCGCCTGCACCTCGTTCAAACTGCGGACACGCACACTGACAGGCTTGCCGGATGCGGCTGACAAGTCAGCCTGCAAAGTCGCCTCCAGGCTGTTCACATCATCAAAGACGGTCTGATTCAGCGAGTTCAGGTACAGCTTGAAGGACTTGGATTCAACGATATTTGGCGAGTCGGCGCTAAAGCAGAACTCGCCGATAGCCACCACCGGCTTGCCGGAGGGCAACAACCATGACAGTTCAAAGCAATTCCAGAAATCCACCCCAACATAAGGTAGCGTTTCGGCGCTCAGCCCAAGCTCCGCCCACTTCGCCGCACGCGGAATCGGGAACAACAAAGACGGGGTGTAAGTGCTGATGTATTCACTGGACTTGCCCAGCGGCGAATGTTCGGCTGCGGGATGCATGACAAAAACCTGGCTAGAAAAACCCGGCAATTCTACAGGCTTTAAGCCCCCGCAGACGAGTAGAGCTATTTAAGGTGCCACTTTCAATTGACCAACCATCCCTGCCTGATAGTGCCCCGGCACATTGCAGGCAAATTCCAAATTGTCGGTTTTGGCAAATGTCCAAGTCAGCTCAGCCGTTTTACCCGGCTCAACCAGTACGCTATTCGGGTCGTCGTGCTTCATGCCCGGCATGTTCATCGAGCCATGCCCCATCGCAGAATGATCCATACCTGCGTGATTAATAGCGGTGGGCGTCATCATGCCGCTCTGCTGCATATCCAGCATTTCTTTTTGGTGCTCAGCGTGCATGGCCGCATGGCCAAGATTGAACTCGTGCAGCAAGTGGCCTTTGTTGACCAGTACAAAACGCACAGTCTCGCCCGCTTTTACATCCAACGACTTGGGATTAAAGGCAATGTCGCTCATCTCGACTTCAATGGTGCGCGTTGCACTGGCGGCAGGCGCAGAGTGACCAAAATCAAAATGCTCACCCGGCGAGGCCACAGCCGGCAAGCTCAACACCCATAAACAGCTCGCAAGAGACAAACACTTGTGTAACGTCATACTTACCTCCGGAAACTTACAGTCAGTCTTTCCATCACTTTAAGGCTGTGTGACTGGCATTCAACTGACCGTAAGATTACAACTTTGTCAGCTTCAACTTATGGACAAAACTGCACGGTATAAGGCTGAGGTGATTTTTGTGATGGGCAACCCATGAAACTGCTGATTGTCGAAGACCAAGCTAAAACCGGCCACTACCTGCGCCAAGGGCTGAGTGAGGCCGGCTTTGTGACCGAACTGGCCACTGACGGCCTTACCGGCCAGCATTTGGCACTGACCGGTGACTACTCGCTACTGATTCTTGATGTGATGCTCCCTGGCCGCGATGGCTGGCAGATCTTGCAAGCAGTGCGCAGCGCCGGGCTCGATATGCCGGTGCTGTTCCTGACCGCTCGCGATGCGGTGCAAGACCGCGTGCATGGCCTAGAGTTGGGCGCCGACGACTACCTAGTCAAACCTTTCGCCTTTTCAGAGCTTCTGGCTCGCGTGCGCAGTTTGTTGCGCCGCGGTAGCAGCGCGCCCCAAGAAACCAGCCTGCAAGTGGCTGACTTGCGTCTGGACCTGATTCGCCGTCGTGTAGAACGAGATAGCCAGCGTATCGACCTCACCGCCAAAGAGTTTGCTCTGCTGGAACTACTCTTGCGCCGACAGGGAGAAGTACTGCCCAAATCCTTGATTGCCTCACAAGTGTGGGACATGAATTTCGACAGCGACACCAACGTGATCGAGGTGGCGATTCGCCGTCTACGCCTAAAAATTGACGATAGCCATGAATACAAATTGATTCATACAGTCCGTGGCATGGGCTATGTGCTTGAAGAGCGAGCCGACTGATGCGGCGCTTGGCTCTGAGCACTCGGCTGGCATTACTGTTTGCCGGGTGCACCGCTGTGGTCTCGTTATTAGCAGGCGTGTTGTTTGATCGCGCCAGCGAGGGGCATTTCGTCGAACTAGATCAACAACTAATGGAAAGTCGGCTGGCTGTTATAACCAGCACACTGCACGGCACCCGCACGCTTGAAGCCTTTACACAGCGCTTGCCCATGCTGTTACAAGACCTCAGCCATCAGCCGGATCTGGCTGTGCGAGTGCGCGGCCCCGACGGTCACTTATGGTATGACAGCTCAACGCGCTTGCCGCCCCAGCTTCCTCAGCTTCCTGGGCTGGCCACCTTACAAATCAATGGCACAGATTACCGAGTGCTTAATTCAAAGCCCAAAACCGCTGATGCCCCGCAACTGACCTTGCTGCTCGACATCACCCATCACCAGCACTTCTTACAACGCATGCAGCACTTGATCTGGATGACGATGGGGCTCTCAACGTTGGCCACGGCCGTTCTCGGGGCATGGGCGGCGCGCAGTGGCTTGCGCCCGCTGCGCCGCATGAGCGCGGTTGCCAGCAGCGTGTCGGCGGACTCACTCAACGCTCGCTTGCCTCAGGCACAGATGCCGCCAGAACTTGCGGAGTTGGCGGCGGCTTTCAACGCCATGCTGGAGCGTCTGGACGACTCGTTTCAGCGACTGTCGGCGTTTTCCGCTGATATTGCCCATGAACTGCGCACCCCGCTGTCTAACGTGCTGACTCATACCCAAGTCACCCTCACCCGCCCGCGAGGCATCGAGGACTACAAAGAGGCGCTGCACAGCAACCTCGAAGAGCTGCAATGGATGGCACAACTGGTCAACGACATGCTTTACCTGGCCAAGGCCGACCACGGCCTGCTTACGCCTCGCCGCGAAGCATTGCAGCTGGACAATGAAGTGAGCTCCCTACTGGAGTTTTATGCGCTGCTCGCCGAAGACACGCAGATCCAATTGAGCTGCGAAGGCAGCGCCCGGATTGCCGGTGATCGCAGCATGCTGCGGCGCGCCCTTTCCAACCTGCTGGACAACGCACTGCGTTACACCCCCGCGGGCGGGACGATAAAAGTCGTGATCAGCGAGGCGTCGACAAAAGTAGGCATTAGCATCGAAAACACTGGCACCGGGATCGCTGCCGACGTATTGCCGCGCTTATTCGATAGATTTTATCGGGCGGACCCTGCCCGCAGTGAGGGCAATAGCGAACAAGCGGGATTAGGTCTGGCCATCACCCACTCCATCATTCGCGCCCATGGCGGGCAGATTAGGTGTGAATCACAAGAGGGATCGACGCGATTTAAGATTGACCTGCCGCGAGAGGTCAACGGGGCGAAACACGCTTAGAAACCTCTAGGAGCTACCGAAGGCTGCAATCTTTTGATCTTTAAAAATAAAGATCGCAGCCTGCGGTAGCTCCTACGCAGGCTTCGGGCGTGTTAGGAGTATCGCAACGCGTGCGCAGGCTCGATTTTAGCTGCACGGTATGCGGGGTATAACGTCGCCAGAAAGCTCAGTAAGAAGCCCGCGCCGCAGATTAAGGCAACGTCGCCACCTTGTAGCTCTGACGGCAAGTTACTGACGAAGTACACGTCAGAGCTAAAAATGTGCTGCCCGGAAACCCGCTCCATCCAGCCCACCAGTTCGCTGACATTCAGCGCAGCAATCACACCCAGAACGCCACCAATTAAGGTGCCAACAATACCGATGACTGTTCCCTGCACCATAAAAATGGCCATGATCTGACGTGGCGTCGCGCCAATTGTGCGCAAGATCGCGATGTCGGCGCCCTTGTCGTTCACGACCATAATCAGGGTTGCAATGATGTTGAATGCCGCCACTGCAACGATCATCAGCAGCAACAGACCAATCATGGTTTTTTCCATTTTCATGGCACTGAATAAGCTGCCCTGCGTGTGGGTCCAGTCGTCGGCTTTATAGTCGGCTCCTAGACCAGCAGCGATTTGCTGCGACACTTTGGGCGCCGCATACAAGTCTTTAACCGCGATGCGCACGCTCTGAACCTGATTCGGTTGCCAATGCTTGATAGCGGCAGCATCCGCGACGTGTAACAAGCCCATGGAACCGTCCAGCTCAGCGCCAACCTTGAAGATGCCGACGACGTTCAGGCGCTGCAAACGCGGAGTAATGCCGCCTGGCGCGGTGCTGGCTTCAGGCACGATCAAGGTGATCTTGTCACCCACACTTAAGCGAAAACGGCGTGCTGTCATATCACCCAGCACAATCCCAAACTCACCAGGCTTTAGGTCTTCGAGTTTGCCCTGCACGATGTGCTTGGCAACGATAGACACCTGCCCTTCCAATGCCGGATCAACACCGCTGATCTGAATCGGCTGCATTGAACCCTTGTAGGACAGCATGCCGTCCATTTCAGTAAACGGCACAGCAGCCGTCACCTCAGGGTTTTTCATCGCAGCCGCAGCCACCGGGCGCCAATCATCAATCGGCTTCACACCGACGATGGTGGCGTGGGGCACCATGCCGAGGATGCGGTTACTCATTTCACGCTGAAAACCGTTCATCACCGATAACACGACAATCATGGCCAACACGCCCAAGGCGAGGCCGATCATTGAAGTCATGGAGATAAACGAGACAAAACGATTGCGGCGCTTGGCGCGGGTATAGCGCGTGCCGATAAAAATCGATAACGGTCTGAACATTCGCGGGCACCGTATAAAAATAAAAGGCCCGACGCCGTCATTCGGCGCCAGGCTTGGCCGATCACATCGCGGTCAAGCGACCTTCTTGAAGGTGCAACACGCGATCCATCTGCCGGGCCAGGTTCATGTCGTGGGTCACTACCAAGAACGCGGTGCGCATCGAGGTACTGAGTTCGAGCATCAAATCCTGAATGCCTTGGGCGGTGTGCGAGTCAAGGTTGCCAGTGGGTTCGTCAAGCATCACCAGCCCCGGCGTGTTTACCAGCGCCCGCGCAATCGCCACGCGCTGACGCTCACCCCCTGACAGCTCGGCAGGCTTGTGCTCTAAGCGATGCCCCAAACCGACCCGGTTCAGCAACGCGCTCGCCCGCTCCCGCGCTTCAGGGATGGGCGTTTTACCAATCAGCAGCGGCATGCAGACGTTTTCGAGCGCAGTGAACTCAGGCAGCAAATGGTGAAACTGATACACAAAACCCAGCGAGCGATTTCGCAGCAAGCCACGGGCTTTTTCGCCCAATGCCGATAACTCCTCGCCCGCCAGCCACACGCTACCAGTGGTCGGGGTGTCGAGGCCGCCAAGCAGGTTCAATAACGTACTTTTACCCGAGCCCGATGTGCCGACAATCGCCACGCGCTCTCCCGGATGCAACTCCAGTTGCAAACCCGACAACACCACCACGGACTCCGGGCCTTCCTCGTAGGACTTGCCCAGGTCGCGGCAACTCAACACTGATTGCTCTTTCATGCCCAACTCACTCATAACGAAGCGCCTGCGCAGGCTGGGTGCGCGCAGCACGCCAGGCCGGATACAAGGTCGCGAGGAAACTTAGAACCAACGCCGCGCCGCACACCATCAGCACATCCTGCGCCTGCAATTGCGACGGCAGGTAGTCGATGAAATACACGTCAGCATTGAGAAACTTGTGGCCTATCAGACCCTCTAGGGCCGAAATCGCGGCGCTGACATTCAGCGCGGCCAAAATACCGACCACCGCACCGATTGCGGTCCCCACCACACCAATCACCGTGCCCTGCACCATGAAAATGGCCATGATCGTGCCCGGCGTAGCGCCCAAGGTGCGCAGAATCGCGATATCGCCTTTTTTGTCATTAACCACCATCACCAGCGTGGAAATGATATTGAACGCTGCCACTGCAACGATCAGTAACAAGAGCAAGCCAATCATGGCTTTTTCCATGCGGATGGCCTGATACAGATTGCCGTGGGTGCGGGTCCAGTCACGGGCAAAATACTGGCCATCACCCAAATGCTGAGCGATCTGCCACGAGACGCGAGGCGCTTGGAACAAATCGTCAAACTTGAGGCGCAAACCTTGAACTTGATCAGGTTTCCAGCGCTGCATACGCGCTAAGTCTTGTAAGTTGGTCAGCCCAAGGTAGCCGTCGATTTCACCGGCGCCGACATGGAAAATGCCCTGCACGGTAAAACGCTTCATGCGCGGGAACATACCCGCTGGCGTCACCGATACTTCTGGAGCCACAAACGTCAGTTTGTCGCCCACCTCCACACCCAGCGCCTTGGCGGCCTTGTCACCAATAATGATGCCGAAGCTGCCAGGCGTCAGCGCGTCGAGCTGGCCCTTAAGCATGAACTGATCAATGATCGAGACTTTGCGCTCCTGGGCCGGATCAATGGCGTTGAGCAGCACTTTCTGCACATTGCCATCGTGGGTCAGCAACCCCTGCATCTGGGTAAACGGTGCTACCGCTTCCACGTCCGGGTTTTGCTGAACCTTAGCCGCAAGGCTTTGCCAATCGCTGATCGGCTGATCGCCGACGATGGTCGCGTGGGGCACCATGCCCAGCACGCGGGTGCGCATCTCATGATCGAAGCCGTTCATGACCGAAAGCACCACAATCATTACGACTACGCCAAGGGCGAGCCCGATCATGGAGGTCAAAGAAATGAACGACACAAAATGATTGCGACGCTTTGCACGGGTATAACGCGTGCCAATAAATACGAAGAGAGGTCTGAACATGTCGGGGCTTGTTCTAGGGAAAAGAAGGCGTCCTTGTGGCGGGGCCTGATAAGCAGCTTTACACTCAGACCATAGCCGCCATCATGGGTTCGCCATGTCGACATTAGATGAAGCAAATCGCCGCGAATACTACCGTATCGAGGATGTGATCGCACTGGAAATCACCCCTCTTTCGGCCGTTGAGGCTGAGAGCGGTAAAGTGTTGCAGGATGCATCTCCGCTATTCAATTTGCTCAGTGAATTACACCTGAGCGAATTTGAATCCCACCACCTGTTACGCCAGATCAGCGAGCGTGACCGGACGCTGTCCAACTACCTTAAAACCCTGAACAAGCGCGTCGATCTGCTCAGCCAGATCGTGGCGCAAACGGTGCTGGGCAAGGTCGGCGAATTGCAGCCAGTTACCCTGTCCGAAGATGGCATCGACTTTTATCACCCAAAGGCTTATCCGGTCGGCAGCCACTTATCAGCCAAGTTGGTACTGATGCCGCAAGCCTTGGGGCTGCTGCTGTGCGCTCGAGTCACTGAGTGCCGAGCCGATGAAGACCGTTATCAGATAGTGACTGAATTTGAAGGCATGAGCGAAACTCAACGCCAGTTGTTGGCGCGTCACATCTTGCAAAAACAAGCCCATGAACGGCGCCAGGCGCGCGAATTAGAAGATCCAACGACCGAGTAAGCCTTTACGGGTTTCTCTGTAGACGCAGTGAACGCTGCACAAAGGAGCAATTGTGACCCTGATTTATGGCCATCGCGGCGCCAAAGGCGAAGCACCGGAAAATACCCTTGCCAGTTTCGAGCAGTGCCTCAAACACGGCGTTCGTCGTTGTGAACTCGACTTGCACCTGTCTAAAGACGGTGAGTTGATGGTAATCCACGACCCAACCCTCAAACGCACCACAGACCGCCGCGGCAAGGTGATTGAACAGACCGCCGCCGACCTAGTGACCTACGACGCGCGCAAAGGCGGCCCGGGCTGGGTGCAGCCTTGCCCGATCCCGCGCTTAGAAGAGCTGTTTGAAAAGTGCAACTTTGAGCACTGGCAACTCGAAGTCAAAAGCGCCTCGCGCACTCGCGCCGCCTCAACGGTGCTAGCGATCCGCGAGATGGCTGAACGTCACGGTTTACTGGACCAAGTCACCGTCACATCCAGCTCGCGAGAAGTGCTCAAGGCGGCGCTGGAACTGACGCCTGATTTGTCACGCGGGTTGGTAGCCGAATACGCTTGGCTCGACCCGCTTAAGGTCGCCCAAAATTACGGCTGCGAGATCTTGGCGTTGAACTGGACACTCTGCACACCTGAGCGCCTAGAAAAGGCTCAGCGCCAGGGTTTGCATGTGTCGGTGTGGACAGTCAACGAGCCTGCACTGATGCGCAGACTCGCTGATTTCGGCGTCGACAGCCTGATTACAGACTTTCCCGGTTTGGCCACTGCCACCCTTGGGAATGGCTGAAATCGGTCTCCCCGGCCGGCTCAGGCCACCGGCCGGAGCCGCTTAAAAAAGCCGGTTGAGGCCATCGTAAGCCGCTACCCGATAGGCTTCAGCCATGGTCGGGTAGTTGAACGTGGTATTGACGAAGTATTTGAGGGTGTTCAGTTCACCCGGCTGGCTCATGATCGCCTGACCAATGTGTACGATCTCAGAAGCCTGATAACCAAAGCAATGAACGCCTAGCACTTCAAGGGTTTCGCGGTGAAAGAGGATTTTCAGCATGCCTTGAGGCTCGCCGGCAATCTGGGCACGCGCCATGCTCTTGAAGAAAGCCTTACCCACTTCGTAAGGCACTTTGGCCTGGGTTAGCTCTTGCTCGTTTTTACCGATCGAGCTGATTTCCGGGATGGTGTAAATACCGGTCGGTACATCGTTGACGAAACGCCAGCTGCCATTGTCGACAATACTGCCGGCCGCCGAACGGCCTTGGTCATGGGCAGCACTGGCCAGACTTGGCCAACCGATCACATCGCCTGCGGCGTAAATATTCGGCACTTCAGTGCGATAGTTCTCATCAACATGCACTTGGCCGCGGCCATTGGCCTTGAGGCCAATATTTTCCAGACCCAGTTGGTCAGTGTTACCGGTACGCCCGTTACACCAGAGCAAGGCGTCTGCCTTGATCTTTTTGCCGGACTTGAGGTGCAGGATCACCCCATTTTCAATGCCTTCAACGCGCTCATACTCTTCGTTGTGACGAACGGTGATGTGGTTGTTGCTGAAGTGATAGCTCAGCGCCTGCGAGATCTCGGAGTCTAGGAAGCTCAGCAGTTGCTCGCGGTTGTCTACCAACTCAACCAGCACACCCAGGCCGCTGAAGATCGACGCGTATTCGCAACCAATCACGCCCGCACCATAAATAATCAGCTTACGCGGCGTGTGGCCTAGGCTGAGGATGGTGTCACTGTCGTAGATGCGCGAGTGGCTGAAGTCGATGTCTGCCGGGCGATAAGGGCGCGAGCCGGTTGCGATGATGATTTGCTTGGCCATCAGCGTCTCAACAACGCCGTTCGGGCAAACCACCTGAATGGATTGTTCGTCGTTGAAGCTGCCGGTACCGAAGAATAGGTCTACGCGGTTGCGGGCGTAGTAGCCGGTGCGCGAAGCCACTTGCTTGGAAATGACTTTTTCAGCGCTTTTAAGCACGTCTGGGAACGAGAACCAGCGCGGCTCACCGATAGCCCGGAACATCGGGTTGGTGTTGAACTGCATGATCTGGCGAACCGAGTGACGCAGGGCTTTGGACGGGATCGTGCCCAAGTGCGTGCAGTTGCCGCCGACCAAACGGCGGCTATCGACCATTGCCACCTTGCGCCCTGCTTTAGCGGCGTTCATCGCCGCGCCTTCTCCTGCCGGGCCAGAGCCCAGTACCACTACATCGTAGTTGTAGACAGCCATGCGTACTCCTCAGAACAGGCCGTGGCACCACTTTGGGCACCTACGGCTAAATCATGTCGCGGCCAGCGCCATGAACAATCAAAACGTGGGGCACAGTCTATAGAACCCTGAACGCGGCGAACATTAACCCTTGGTCTTGCCGTAGGCTAATTTTGTCTGCACTACATCACCGACAGTATTTCAGGCTGATGCAAGCACCCTCCAAACCTCCCTCATGCGACGTGTAGTCGCAACAAAAGTTGCCTCCCACGACTGATACACATATCGTTACAAAACTGTTTTGTACAACGGCGTACGCCTTGATCTTGCAGTAGGACGAGTAAAAAACATGGATTACGCATAAAACAGATAACAGCGGGTGACTTCTGATGGCCTCCAGTACGGGCACCGGCAAGGCGATTTTTCGCGTTGTCAGCGGTAACTTTCTTGAAATGTTCGACTTTATGGTTTTTGGCTTTTACGCCACGGCCATTGCCAAAACGTTCTTCCCAAGCGACAGCGCTTTCGCGTCACTAATGCTTGCCTTGGCCACCTTCGGCGCCGGATTCCTAATGCGCCCACTGGGTGCGATTTTTCTGGGCGCTTACATTGACCGACACGGTCGCCGCAAAGGTTTGATCATCACTTTGGCGCTGATGGCCATGGGCACAGTGCTCATTGCCTGCGTGCCGGGTTACGCCACCTTGGGCGTTTTTGCACCACTACTGGTATTGCTCGGGCGCTTGTTGCAAGGCTTCTCGGCGGGCGTGGAATTGGGTGGTGTGTCAGTGTATCTCTCAGAGATCGCCACGCCGGGCCGCAAAGGCTTCTTTGTCAGTTGGCAATCTGCGAGCCAGCAAGCAGCCGTAGTGTTTGCAGGCTTAATGGGGGTTGGCCTGAACCACTGGCTGAGCCCAGAAGACATGGGTGAGTGGGGCTGGCGTATCCCTTTCTTGGTGGGTTGCATGATCGTCCCGGTGATCTTTGTTATCCGTAAATCAATGGAAGAAACACCTGAGTTTGAAGCTCGCAAGCATCGCCCTAGCTTGCGCGAAGTCGTAGCCTCCATCGGTCAGAACTTTGGCTTGGTACTGGGTGGCATGGCACTGGTGATCATGACGACGGTGTCGTTCTACCTGATCACTGCCTACACCCCGACTTTCGGCAAGTCAGAGTTGCACCTTAGCGATCTGCAAGCTTTGTTGGTGACCGTGTGTATTGGCCTGTCGAACTTTATCTGGCTACCGATCATGGGCGCGTTTTCTGACAAAGTCGGTCGCAAACCACTGCTCTTGGGCTCGACTATTCTCGCCATTTTGACCGCCTATCCGGCCTTGTCGTGGTTAGTCGCTCATCCGAGCTTTGAGCACTTGTTGATGGTGGAATTGTGGCTGTCGTTCCTGTACTCCTCGTACAACGGCGCCATGGTGGTTGCCCTGACCGAGATCATGCCAGTCGAAGTGCGCACCACAGGTTTCTCGCTGGCTTACAGCTTGGCCACCGCGACCTTCGGTGGCTTTACACCTGCGGCGTGTACCTACCTGATCCACCTGCTGGACAACAAAGCAGCGCCCGGCTTATGGCTCACCGGCGCAGCCGTTTTGGGGCTGATAGCCACCGTGGTGCTGTTTCGCGGCAACACGCATGAACAGCGCGTGGCGCAGGCGGCTTAAGCGGCAAGTGCTTCTGCCTTGTATCTTGTAGCTCGCTAAACACCACCCATAAAAAAACCCCGATTTCTCGGGGTTTTTTTATCAGCAGTGCTTAGCGTGGAAACGCTGGCGGGTTAACCCCGGCCATGTCTTCCATTACGCGCACGACCTGGCAGCTGTAACCGAACTCGTTGTCGTACCACACATACAGCACAACGCGGTTGTCATTGCAGATAGTCGCTTCAGCATCCACCACACCGGCGTGACGCGAACCCACGAAGTCAGTCGATACCACTTCTTGGGAGCTCACGAAGTCGATTTGCTTATGCAGATCGGAGTGCAGCGCCATGTGACGCAAGTAGTCGTTCATTTCTTCGCGAGTAGCCGACTTCTCAAGGTTTAGGTTGAGAATGGCCATCGACACGTTAGGCGTTGGAACGCGAATCGCGTTACCGGTCAGCTTGCCAGCCAGCTCAGGCAGCGCCTTGGCAGCAGCAGTTGCAGCACCCGTCTCAGTGATCACCATGTTCAACGCAGCGCTACGACCACGGCGATCGCCTTTGTGGAAGTTGTCGATCAGGTTCTGGTCGTTGGTGTACGAGTGAACGGTTTCAACGTGCCCGTTTACGATACCGAACTTGTCGTTGACAGCCTTGAGCACCGGCACGATGGCGTTAGTGGTGCAGGATGCCGCCGAAACGATCTTGTCGTCAGCGCTGATTTCGCCATGGTTGATACCGTGGACGATGTTCTTCAGCTTGCCTTTACCAGGCGCGGTTAGAACAACGCGATCAACACCCGGGCACTGCAAGTGCTGGCCCAGACCGTCAGCGTCACGCCACACACCGGTGTTGTCCACCAACAGAGCGTTTTGAATGCCGTACTGGGTGTAATCCACCTCAGTCGGGTTCTTCGCGTAGATCACTTGGATCAGGTTGCCGTTAGCGGTGATGGTGTTGTTTTCTTCATCAACCACGATGGTGCCGTCGAACGGACCATGTACCGAGTCACGACGCAGCAAGCTGGCGCGCTTGACCAGATCGTTGTCAGCACCTTTACGCACAACGATGGCACGCAGACGCAGACCATCGCCGCCACCGGTTTTTTCGATCAGGATGCGTGCCAGCAGACGGCCGATACGCCCGAAGCCGTACAGAACAACGTCGGTGCCTTTACGTGCAGAAGCGTTTTGCTGACCAACGACATCGGCCAATTCTTCGCGAACGAACTGCTCAGGAGTACGGCCATTGCCTTCAGCTTTAAATTTGACGGCCAGCTTACCGAGGTCAACCGACGCAGCGCCGAGTTTGAGCTCGCTCATGGCTTTGAGCAGCGGGAAAGTTTCATGCACGGACAGTTCGCTGTCGTCGGACTGGCGATGGCGAGCAAAGCGGTGCGCTTTGAGAATCGCAATGACTGAACGGTTGATCAGGCTGCGGCCATAGATCGAACTCACCACATTGTTATTGCGGTAAAGCTGACCGATAAGCGGAATCATCGCTTCTGCGAGTGCTTCACGGTCGATCCATTCACCAAGACACTGGTCGGGCTTCTGAGTCACGGGAACCTTCCACATGTAGGGGCTGAAAAAAGGGGCTACATTATGCAGCGGTGTCCAAGCATGGGCAATGCACGCCTGTCATACACACCAACTGAAACGTTTAAGCTCCAATAAATTAGGGAGAATAATTTTCTAACAATCGTTTTTAAATGAACTTATCTGCGTACTCACATCCTCTAACTCACTGTTTTACGCCGCAATGCACCGATTTCAATCCACCCCTAAAGACGGCAACTGACAGCCACCCCCGTGGCCGTTACAATCAGCCTCTTTGCCGCAACGCTTGGAGCTCAACCTTCCGTGCCCGTCCTGCGTCTACCTAAACTGCCTACTACGGCAGGCAAACAGCACTGGAGCAATCTGCCTGGTGCTGCCCTGAGCCTCGTCATTGCCGAAGCTGCCAGCGCCGCCAAGCGCTTCACCCTACTTCTGACGGCCGACAGCCAAAGTGCTGAGCGCCTTGAGCAAGAACTACGCTTTTTTGCTCCGCAACTGCCGGTGCTGCATTTCCCCGACTGGGAAACCCTGCCTTACGACTTGTTCTCGCCGCACCAAGACATCATTTCCCAGCGCATCGCCAGCCTGTATCGGTTGCCAGAGCTGGATCATGGGGTTTTGGTAGTGCCGATTACCACCGCCCTACATCGCTTAGCGCCGACCAAGTTCCTACTGGGCAGCAGCCTTGTATTGGATGTTGGGCAAAAGCTTGACGTGGAGCAGATGCGTACCCGGCTTGAGGCCAGTGGTTATCGCTGCGTTGATACGGTGTATGAGCATGGCGAGTTCGCGGTGCGTGGCGCGCTGATCGACTTGTTTCCGATGGGCAGCAAACTGCCATATCGCATCGACCTGTTCGACGATGAAATAGAAACCCTGCGCACCTTTGACCCTGAAACCCAGCGCTCAATCGACAAAGTTGAATCAGTACGCTTGCTTCCAGCGCGTGAGTTCCCGCTGCAAAAGGACGCCGTGACCCGCTTCAAAGCGCGCTTTCGGGAGCGTTTCGATGTCGACTTCCGCCGCTGCCCGATTTTTCAAGATTTGAGCAGTGGGATCACGCCAGCGGGTATCGAGTATTACCTGCCGTTGTTTTTCGACGAAACGTCGACCCTGTTCGATTATCTGCCCAGTGACACTCAAGTGTTCTCCCTGCCGGGCATCGAGCAAGCGGCTGAAAACTTCTGGTCCGATGTACGCAATCGCTATGAAGAGCGCCGCGTGGATCCCTCGCGGCCTTTGCTGCCACCGGCTGAATTATTCCTGCCGGTTGAAGACTGCTTCGCCCGCCTAAAAAGCTGGCCGCGAGTGGTTGCCAGCCAAGACGACATCGACGCCGGTAGCGGTCGTGAGCGATTCCCGGCCCTGCCGTTGCCGAATCTGGCGATTGAAGCCAAAGCCAACCAGCCTCTGTCTGCGCTGTCTGGTTTTCTTGAGCAGTTTGATGGCCGCGTGCTGTTTACCGCTGAGTCGGCCGGACGCCGCGAAGTGCTGCTTGAGCTGCTTGAACGGCTAAAATTGCGACCAAAAAACGTCGACAGTTGGGCAGACTTTGTCGCCAGCAAACACCGCTTGGCGATTACCATCGCACCGCTGGATGAAGGCTTGCTGCTAGAGGATCCGGCCCTTGCGCTGATCGCCGAAAGCCCGCTGTTCGGGCAACGGGTAATGCAGCGTCGACGCCGCGAAAAGCGTGCTGACGCCAACAACGATGCGGTGATCAAAAACCTCACCGAGCTGCGTGAAGGCGCGCCGGTGGTGCACATCGACCATGGCGTGGGTCGCTATCAAGGGTTGGCGACGCTAGAAGTCGATAATCAGGTCGCGGAATTCCTAACCCTCGAATACGCCGAGGGCGCCAAGCTTTATGTGCCAGTGGCCAATCTGCACCTAATTGCACGCTACACCGGCAGCGATGACGAACTGGCGCCACTGCACCGCTTGGGCTCTGAAACTTGGCAAAAAGCCAAGCGCAAGGCCGCCGAGCAAGTGCGTGACGTGGCGGCCGAACTGCTTGATATTTACGCCCGCCGCGCCGCTCGCGAAGGGCATGCCTTTGCCGATCCTAAAGCCGATTACGCCACGTTCAGTGCCGGCTTCGCGTTTGAAGAAACGCCAGACCAGCAAACCACCATTGAAGCCGTACGCGCCGACATGTTGGCGCCCAAGCCAATGGACCGTCTGGTGTGTGGCGATGTGGGCTTTGGTAAAACCGAAGTGGCCATGCGTGCGGCCTTTATTGCCGTGCACGGCGGCCGACAAGTTGCGATTTTGGTGCCCACCACCCTGCTCGCCCAGCAGCACTACAACAGCTTCCGCGACCGCTTTGCCGACTGGCCGGTGCGCGTTGAAGTGATGAGCCGCTTCAAGTCCGCCAAAGAAATCAGCCAAGCGGTGGCCGACTTGGCCGAAGGCAAAATCGACATCGTGATCGGCACTCACAAACTGTTGCAAGACGACGTCAAAATCAAAAACCTTGGGCTGGTGATCATCGACGAAGAGCACCGTTTCGGGGTTCGTCAAAAAGAACAGCTCAAAGCGCTGCGCAGTGAAGTCGACATTCTGACCCTCACCGCAACACCGATCCCACGCACGCTGAACATGGCAGTGTCGGGCATGCGCGACTTGTCGATTATCGCTACGCCACCGGCGCGCCGATTGTCGGTTCGCACCTTCGTCATGGAGCAAAACAACAGCACCGTCAAAGAGGCCCTGCTGCGTGAGCTACTGCGCGGCGGCCAAGTGTACTACCTACACAACGATGTAAAAAGCATCGAGAAATGTGCAGCCGAGCTGTCAGCGCTTGTACCAGAGGCGCGAATCGGTATCGGCCACGGGCAGATGCGCGAACGTGAACTCGAACAAGTAATGAGCGACTTCTACCACAAGCGCTTCAACGTGCTGATCGCCTCGACCATCATCGAAACCGGTATCGACGTGCCAAGCGCCAACACCATCATCATCGAGCGCGCGGATAAATTCGGTTTGG
Organism: Pseudomonas endophytica; assembly: GCF_001411475.1. Lineage (GTDB taxonomy): Bacteria > Pseudomonadota > Gammaproteobacteria > Pseudomonadales > Pseudomonadaceae > Aquipseudomonas > Aquipseudomonas endophytica. The sequence goes on from NZ_LLWH01000188.1 coordinate 24,067, forward strand.
CGCAACTGCACCAGTTGCGTGGCCGCGTTGGTCGCAGTCACCACCAAGCTTATGCCTACCTACTGACACCACCGCGCCAACAGATTACCGGCGACGCGCAAAAGCGCCTTGAAGCCATCGCCAACACCCAAGACCTTGGCGCCGGTTTTGTACTGGCCACCAACGACTTGGAAATCCGCGGTGCGGGCGAGTTGTTGGGCGACGGCCAAAGCGGGCAGATCCAAGCTGTCGGTTTTACCCTGTATATGGAAATGCTCGAGCGCGCGGTCAAGTCGATTCGCAAAGGCGAGCAGCCCAACCTTGAACAGCCATTAGGCGGCGGCCCGGAAATCAACCTGCGGGTTCCAGCGTTGATTCCTGAAGCCTACCTGCCAGATGTGCATGCGCGTCTGATCCTCTACAAGCGTATTGCATCAGCCACGGACGAAGATGGCCTCAAGGATTTGCAGGTCGAGATGATCGACCGTTTTGGCCTGCTCCCGGAGCCGACCAAAAACCTGGTGCGCATTACTCAGCTGAAATTGCAGGCAGAGCAGTTGGGCATCAAAAAAATTGACGCCGGCCCCCAAGGCGGGCGCGTTGAGTTTGCGTCCGACACCCCGGTTGATCCGCTGACCTTGATCAAACTGATCCAAAGCCAGCCCAACCGTTATAAATTCGAAGGCGCCACGCTGTTTAAATTCACCGCGCCAATGGAACGCCCAGATGAACGCTTCAATATCATTGAGGCCCTCTTGGAGCGCCTCACACCGAAGTCATCCTGATGCGACCTGCGCAATGAAACACTCATGTCCCAGCCTCTGAACCCTCGACTGACCAAGCCGCTTGCACCGACTTGGGTCAGTCGCTTTAAAGAGCAAAGTCTGGAGCGTGGCCGCCGCTACTCTCGAGAAAACCGTGTCAGAATCGTCCAGATCGGCGATAGCCTGATCACAGCCAGTTGCCAAGGTTCTGGAGACAATACGTATCGCCAGACCCTTCAGTTACGCGAATCCGCCAAGGGCACTTTGCTGTTGGTGAGCGCGAGCTGCACCTGCCCTGTACGCACCAACTGTAAGCACACCGCTGCCGTATTACTGAAGATTGAAGACACCTTGAACTACCCCGCTGCTGCCCAAGACGCCGAGCTTTTAGAGAAACTCCAGGCTGTACTCGACTCGCGTCGCCCCACTAACCTGCCAGAAGTACTGAATGCAGACGTGCAGCCCACGCCACGCCTGTGGCTGGCCAGCGCAGAATTCAGCGCCTTTGAGCCGCGCAACGGGAAAATGCAGCGTTATACCCAACATCGCGCCGCACTGTCCTTCAACTACCTTGATCATCACGTCAGCGGGCAAAAAGCCGCTGACATCTTGATTCGCCAAGAACATCAAATCTTACGGGTCAAACGCCAGCCTGAAGCTGAACATGCCTTGCGCGAGCAGATGCGTGAGCTGGGTTTCAAAATTGCCACGCGCCAAAGCAAGGCGCTGCCAGAAAGCGCGGGTGAGCTGTTTGAGATGGTTAACGACAGTGCCTGGCTCAACTTCACCCTAAATCAGATGCAAGGGCTGCGTGAGCAAGGCTGGGAGCTGAAAATCGACGATGAGTTTGGCTTCGACCTGACGCCAATCGACGACTGGTACGCCAACGTCGAAGAAACCCACGATCATGATTGGTTCGACCTGGAACTGGGGATTATCGTCAACGGCCAGCGGCTAAGTTTGTTGCCGATTCTATTGAACCTCATGCGCTCGCACACTGACATCCTGAGCCCTGAAAGACTCGCCAGGCGCAAAGACGATGAACTGATTCTGGTCAGCATTGCGCCTACGCCTAATAGCAACCAAGGCCCGCTGCAAGTGGCCTTGCCCTACGGGCGTCTGAAACCGGTACTGGCCACACTGGATGAGTTCTACCTCAGCGAACCCGGCGCCACCACCCTGCGCATTAAAAGTGCCGACGCTCCGCGTCTCAATGCGCTGGATGCCATGCCTTTACGCTGGGAAGGTGGCGAACACATTCGAGGCTTTGCTCAGCGTTTGCGCGATATTAAAGACTTTACTGTGCAAGCCCCTGCAGGGCTGAACGCCAACCTGCGCCCTTATCAACTTGATGGGCTGAGCTGGATGCAGTCACTGCACCAACTTGAGGTCGGCGGTATTCTTGCCGACGACATGGGCTTGGGCAAAACCCTGCAAACCCTGGCGCATATTCTGTGCGAGAAAAATGCAGGACGCCTCGACCGCCCGGCCATGGTAGTCATGCCCACCAGCTTGATCCCCAATTGGCTGGACGAAGCGGCGCACTTTACCCCTCAGCTCAAGGTACTGGCGCTGTATGGCGCCACGCGCAAGAAGCATTTCGAACACCTTAACGAATACGACCTGATCCTCACCACTTACGCACTGCTGCCCAAAGATATTGAGCATTTGGATAAGCTGCCCTTGCATGTCGTGGTTTTGGATGAGGCGCAATACATTAAAAATCCCAGCAGCAAAGCCTCATTGGCTGCCTGCCAACTGCTGGCCCGTCAGCGTTTGTGCCTAAGTGGCACGCCGCTGGAAAATCACTTGGGTGAATTGTGGTCATTGTTTCACTTTTTGATGCCCGGCTGGCTGGGCGACATAAAAGCCTTTAACCGCAACTACCGCGTACCGATTGAGCGCCACGGCAACGATGAGCGCTTGCAGCACCTGAACGCCCGGATCAAGCCGTTCCTGTTGCGCCGCACTAAAGAACAAGTCGCCACCGAACTACCGCCCAAAACCGAGATCATCCATTGGGTCGACCTCAACGAAGCGCAGCGTGACGTTTACGAAACCATGCGTTTGGCCATGGATAAAAAGGTTCGCGACGAAATCACCCGCAAAGGCATGGGCCGCAGCCAAATCATCATCCTTGAGGCTCTGCTCAAACTGCGCCAAGTGTGCTGCGATCTGCGCTTGGTCAGCGACACGCCACCGAAAAAAGGCAGTACTTCGGGCAAGCTCGACAGTTTGATGAGCATGCTCGAGGAGTTGTTTGCTGAAGGACGACGCATCTTGCTGTTTTCACAGTTCACCTCAATGCTGGAACTGATTGAAGCTGAACTGACCAAGCGCAAGATCCGGTATGCGCTACTCACGGGTCAAACCCGCGACCGGCGGGCGCCGGTCAAGGACTTCCAAAGCGGCACATTGCAGATCTTCTTAATCAGCCTCAAAGCCGGCGGCGTGGGCTTGAACCTGACCCAAGCAGACACCGTGATTCACTACGACCCGTGGTGGAACCCGGCTGCCGAAAACCAAGCCACCGACCGCGCCTATCGCATTGGTCAGGAAAAGCCGGTGTTTGTGTACAAAATGATTGCCCGCGGCACCGTCGAAGAGAAAATTCAGCACTTGCAGCAAGAAAAGTCAGATTTAGCGGCGGGAGTTTTGGATGGGCGAATCGCCGGAGACTGGAAACTGCAAGACGACGATATCGACGCCCTGTTTGCGCCGCTGCCGCCTAAAATCGAAAAACGCTAAAACATTACCAACCGGTAGGAGCGAGCTTGCTCGCGATCTTTTGATCGTTTAAAAGATCGCGAGCAAGCTACACGTCGGCATTAACCCGCCAATACCCGCGCCAAAGTCGCTTTGACCTTGCCCATGCCGTTGTGCAGCGCCTGCTCGATTTCGGCCATGGTAATCACCGCTGTGGTCTTGCCCGCAGCCGGGTTTACCACCAACGCCAAACACGCGTATTCCAAATCCAGCTCGCGCGCCAACGCGGCTTCTGGCATACCGGTCATGCCCACAATGTCGCACCCATCACGCTCTAAACGAGCGATTTCAGCCACAGTTTCCAAACGTGGACCTTGAGTCGCGGCATACACGCCGTGTGAACTGTAGGAACAGCCTTCGGCAGCCAGCGCACCGATCAGCTTTTCACGCAACGACTCGGTGTAGGGATAACTGAAGTCGATGTGGGTCACGTGCTCCAAGTCACCGGCGAAATAGGTGTGTTCACGACCACTGGTGTAGTCGATCAACTGGTGCGGCACACAGAAGTGCCCAGTGCCCATTGCCATATGAATGCCGCCGACGGCATTCACCGCCAAAATCGCTTCGGCTCCAGCTTGCTTCAATGCCCACATATTGGCGCGGTAGTTAACTTGGTGCGGCGGGACTCGATGGGGATGCCCATGGCGCGCCAGAAACAGCACTTCACGACCGCCAAACTCACCGATCTGTATGTCAGCCGACGTCGGGCCATAAGGTGTGTCCAAGGCTAGCGAGCGACTGATGGTCAAACCGTCGAGTTGGGTCAGCCCCGTGCCACCAATAATTGCGTAAACGGTCATTAAGCCTTGCCTCTTAAGCTGGAGTTAAACGATTAATTGAGCATCTTTGAGTGCGCCAGTGGCCACCAGCCAGCGCGGATTTTGGCGATAGTCAATGCTAGCCCAGGCCTGGGCCCGCATACGCGCAATGCGGGCAGACGGCGTGACCTTCAGGCGCTGAGCGGCACTCAGTGCCAACTCGGCTGCCGCACGATCATTGCAGACCAGCCCCATATCACCCCCCGCTGACCAGGCTGCTTCAATACGGCCCGCCGCATCACCGACCACAT
>NZ_LLWH01000189.1 GCF_001411475.1 Pseudomonas endophytica
GGGCATCTGCACGCACGTAACAGCTCGCGGTCAAGAATAGGCCCGACAGCGCAAGCAGGTAAACAAGGGTGAGGCGTGCGAGGAGCTTGGCATTAGTCATGAGGTGTCTCCTCGGGCAGCGCATAGCTGGTGGTCAAACGGTCAGCAACCAGAAAGGTCTGTGCGGTGCGTTGAATGTCTTGCGGGGTGATGGATTTCAACGCGTCGAGTCGGGTCTGTTCGGAGCGCCAGGACAGCCCGGCCATCTCCAGAAAACCCACGGTGAGCGCCCGATTCTCTAATGCATCTTGATCAAACACGCGCCGGGCGGTGATCTGAATGCGCGCGCGTTCAAGGTCCTCAAGGCTGGGCGCAGCTGTTTTCAATGACTCGATAATGGCCAGAATCCGCGCTCTGACCGTTTCCATAGAGCCGGCTTTTTCGAGCTCAGGCAGCGCGCTGATGTTGAACAATTCATCACCGAGGCTGACCGCTTGGTAATGAGCAGTGACGGCGCTCGCCAGCCCTTCATGGCGGATTAATTGGGCCTTGAGCAGCGAGCTGTTAGCGCCTGCCAGCATTTCGGCGATCAGTTCCAGTGCCTGTGCTGTGAGCGGATCTACTTGAGTCCTAAGGCTGGGCACATTGAAAGCCATGTACAACATGGGTATTTGCTGAGGAAGGTACTGGCGGATGGTGCGCTCGCCAGGCGCTGTCAGCTCGATAGGAGCGGGGCTGTATGGTAGAGGGAGGCGTGCAATAGGGCCAAAATATCGCTCCGCCAGCTGTTTGGCCTGTTGAGGATGGACATCGCCAGTGACAATCAACACCGCGTTGTTAGGCGCATACCAGCGGTGATACCAGTGTTTTAAATCGTCAGCTTGTAAGCGATCAAGATCATGTCGCCATCCAATAACGGGGTTGCCAGAGGCGCTGGCTGGCAGGGCCAGTCGCCGGGGGATTTCCAGAGCACGCTTAATGGGGTGGTGTTCAGAGGATTCACTGCGCTCATTTTTGACCACTTCACGCTCGCCCTTCCACTGCGACGCAGATAAGAGAGCGGTGCTCATTTGGTCTGCCAGCACTTCAAAGCTGACGCCAAGCGCGTGGGGCGGCACGGTGTGAAAATACAGCGTTGCGTCATTCAGAGTGGTGGCATTTTGGCTGCCACCAAGGCTTTGTAAAATCTGGTCGGACTCGCTTGGGCAGAGCTTGCTGCTGCCATTGAACAGCATGTGCTCTAGCGCATGGGACAAGCCCGTCTGCCCCGGCCCCTCCTGATTGGACCCGATGCGATACCACAAGTGGCTGTGCACCAAGCTGGCTTTATGGTCTTCGATAACAATGAGTTTTAGGCCGTTATCGAGCATGAACTCATGAGTTGAGGGTGGGCTGTTGGCCAATGCTAGAAGCGGGAGCAGCATGACGCCGAGTAATAGCCCGGTGATGGATCGTTTCATGGTGAGTGTCCTGACGATTGTTCGTCAGGACAGGTTGAGTTAAACGCAGGTGGCAGGTGCGTTAGATAACTACGCAATGAAAAACGAGCTGGGCTTAAGGCGTTATAGGAGGCAAGGGACGCTGTTCGACTGTTGGCCCGAGGCTTGATATCTGCCACTGATCGGCCCTGAAATGAGCCCTCATCGCCGCTGTAATGTCTTGCTGAGTCAGTTGCTGGGCTTTGGTAACGAGTGCGTCGAAGTTTCTGGGCAAGCCGTGGGCGCCCATAATCAATAGCTGTTGAACCATTTGTGCATTGCTGGCGCTGGCCAGTGGAAGATTGCCGGCCAATCGTTTTTTGACGGCCACAAGCTCCTCATTTGTGGGGCCGTCGCGCAGCCATTCTGCAAATAGCTCTTTGACTAAGGTGATGGCCGCTTCTTGTTGGTCGGGAGCGGTCTGCAAGCTGATCGTCCAAGGACCACCGGCTTGCCAGAGCGGCATAAAAGCCGCCGCGCTGTAAGTCAGCCCGCGTTTATGGCGTAGCTCATTGATCAAGCGACTGGAGCTGGAACCTCCGAATATGAGGCTGCCCACTTGTAGCGCTACGTAGTCAGGGTGGTTCGCAGGCAAGCCAGGCTGCGCCAGCATGATGAAGCTCTGGCTGGTTGCAGCATCACTATGGTTATGGCTTGCAGTCCGTGTGCGGTCGATGGCCAATCCAACAGGGGCTAATGCGGAGCTTTGGGGCAAGGCTTGGCTGATTGCAATGCTCAAGCGTGTGGCTTCTTCCCCGGAGATGTCGCCCACGATAACCAGCAGCGCGTTGGCGGCGGTGTAGGCTTGCTGATAAAAGCCCCGAATTTTTTCAGCGTCAATCAACGTAAGGCTCTGGGCGTTGCCTTCGCTGGGGCTGGCGTAAGGGTGGCTGCCATACAACTGCTTATAAAGTGCGTGTTGGGTGGCGGCTGCAGGGTTTTGTTGAACCAGCTTGAGCGTATTGAGCGCTGAAGTTCTAGCGCGATCTACGGACGTAGTGGTGAAAGCAGGCTGTGTGACCAGACGCGTGAACATCTCCACGGCCGACTTACGCGTTTCGCTGTCACTGAGTGTGCGCAGGTTGAGCCGCGCTTCATCTTTGTCCAGAGAGAGCGTCAATTGTGCTCCCAGATGATCAAACGTTTCGGCAATGGCCTTGGCATCCATACCGTTCACGCCTTGGTTCAAGAGCTTCAAGGTCATGTTTGCCAAGCCCGGTAATTCTTGGTCTCGACTGCTGCCCGCCGAGAAACGGAGGCTGAGGTCGACGATGGGAAGCTCGCGGGTTTCGATAAAGAGGACGCTTGTGCCTTCGTGCGTGGACCACGCGCGAATGTTTAGGGCGCGCGCGGCGACTTGGCTGTCATCAATAGTTTGCAGCGTTTGCAAACCCGATGGCGTAGCCTCAGCCGCCTGCGTAGGGCCGCTCATGCAGAGGCTCAGCAATAGGGTGGAAATAAACATCAGTGGCAATAAGTAGCGCGGTGTTGTGTTGAGCTGATCAGTCATTTTTTTTCTCCGGCCCTGACATGTAAGTGGCGCTGAAGCGGTTTTCGGTGAGGTAGGTGCTGGCTAATCGCTGAATGTCAGCCGTTGTCAGTGCGTGTAAGGCTTGGGCTTGTGCGTCCAGGGTGGACCAAGGCAGCCCGATACTTTCCAGCTCACCTATTTCGCTGGCTTGCTTCTCGATCTGATCGTGGGCGTAGAGACGCTTGGTGATGATTCTTCGTTTAGCGCGTTCCAGTGTCTGGGCACTGACAGGGGTGGTTTTGAGTTCGTTGAGCTGCGCCCAAATCAAGCGCTCGACGGCCTCAGGGGTTTCAGCGCGGGACGGGCTGATTTCGGCCCAGATTCTGAGCAGTCCATCGCCACGGTTTAGCAGGTCGTAATGGGAGAAAGTCCCCGCCAGCACGCCTTGCTCATGCATCAGGCGGACTTTGATGGGCGAGCTGTCGCTGCTGGTTAACAGTTCGTTGAGCAACAACAAACCAAAGGCTGTTTGCGGATCTTTCGCGGTTTTCAAGCTGGGCACGTTGAAGGCCATCGCCAGCTTTGCATTCGGGCTGGGGAGGCGAAGTTGTAGCGCGCGACGTCCAAGGCGCTCCAACTCGATGGGGTGCCTAGCCGTGGGTAAAGGGCGTGCGGCGATAGCGCCAAACTGCTCAGTCACCAATGCCTTGACTTGATCTGGCGTTACATCCCCGACGATGACCAGTAGCGCATTGTTGGGCGCATACCACTCTTGGTACCACTGCATGAGTGCCAGGTTATTCAGCCGGTCGATGTCATGCATCCAGCCTAGAACGGGGTTCTTGTAGGTACTCGCCACATGAGCGATGGTTTTGAGCCGCTCGTTGATCAAGCTCCACAGGCTGCTATCGGCGGTGGTGCGCCGCTCTTGTTGGATGACCTTTAGCTCTGTTTGTAATTGGGTTTCGCTCCAGCGCGAACTGTTCATTTGATCTGCGAGAATTTCGAGCGACACCGCCAAGCGGTTATTGGCCTGTAACTGTGCATAAAACGTTGCATCGGGCCGGGTGGTTGCATTGGCGCTGACGCCCAGCGACTCAAGTACTTTTAACGCCTCGCCCTGTGGCAACTTGCTGCTGCCTTTGAACACCATATGTTCTAGGGCGTGGGACAAGCCGGTTTGACCTTCCTGCTCGTAACTGGCACCCACTTTGTACCAAAGCTGCGAGGCCACCACGGGCGCGCGATGATCCTCGCGAACAATGACTTTAAGGCCGCTGTCGAGGGTAAAAACGTGGGTCGCCGGTGATGTATTGGCGTAGACGGGCGCTGGCAAGCACAAGGCGATTAGCCAGCGAACCAAGAAGTGGCTTTTCATCCGTAAGGATCCTTAAGTGTTCTGTAAAGAGGTCAGAACAGGTTGGATCAAGGCGGATGCTGTCAGGCGGTATATAGGTAGCGCGCCCTATTTAATGGGTTTAGTCCTGGCGCGGCATAATATGGGCCACGCTCAACTGGTGTGAATTGAAGTATTTGTTTGCCACACGCTGGATGTCATCTGCCGTAACGCTTTGGATCTGCTCAGCTTCGCTGTCGAGCAGGGCCAAGGGCTGGCCCATGACCGCTAGGGTGCCAATGAGCGTGACCTGAATCTCCAGTGTGTCCAGTTCTTTCAGGTTTTCTAGGGCTTGATGACGGCCATAGTTCAAGGTTTCAGCATCCAATGGGTGCTGTTTGAGTGCTTCGAGTAACGCGATGACTTCCAGTTCTAGCTCTTGCACAGATAACAAGGAGTGTTCGCCCAAGGTGGCACTGATCAGGAAGAGGTCTTCTTGAAGACCCAAGCTGGTAAGAATGCTGATAGCGCTGGTTAATGTATCTTTGCCCTCAGACAAGCGACCTGGGAGCCATGCCTCTGGGCCTTTGCTCAGCAATGCAGCAATCACGTGTAAGACCCGGACATCGTTCGTGGTATCTGGGCTGGCGAGAAAGGGCATATTAAAAGCCATTTGCAGCCGCGCTAACTCGGTATAGAGATGTTGAGTGAGCCTGCGCTCATCACGCTGAGGGAGGCTTGCGGGCTTAACTATGGACGCTAAGACCTCCGCCTGTGCGATGTCCCCAAAGCTGTGTTGCACCAAAGGTTGGATCTCTTCGAGTGTGGTATCGCCAGCGATAACCAAAATCGTATTGTTGGGCCCGTAGCCTTCTGCATGCCAGCGCAGGACGTCGGTCATTGTGAGGCGCGCAAGATCGTCGATATCGCCGAATTTGTAGCTCTTGCCCGGATACGAATAAATCAGTTGCTTAAACGCTGGGTCGAGCCAGTAGTTGGAGCTGTAGTAAGGGTCCCTCAGCTCCAGTGTTTGTATGTATTCAATGCCTTTATTAAGCCGCTCTTGGGTCAGCACTGGCGGTGCCATTCTGGCCGCGAGTAAGCCCAGTACTGACGTCAGTTCATGACGTGGTGCATCAAGGCTATAGGCGCTTAGCTTGTAATCAAGCCAACCATAGTTAGTGGCGCCGATTTTCTTCTCTTTGTCTTTATCTTGGTAGGCTGCACCACCCGTCAGGAAGGCCAGGCCGTGTTGGTGAGGCCGCTCATGGTAGGTGCCCACTTTGTGAAACAGTGAGGCGCAAATGTTCGGTAGTCGGTGATCTTGGCGCACGATCACGCGCAGGCCGTTGTCGAGGGTGTATTCGTGAGTCGATTTTTCGGTCGTAGAAGTCATGTTTAACATCCGTTGTTCTTGTAAACACCAAGCACTGAGGCTTCGCGTGCGATTAGTGATCAATTAGAACAAGCAGGATGCGATGCCGATGACGGCAGAGTGCGGTACATAGGTAGTGCGGATGGCAGAAGGGTGTGTGCAATCGTTGCCGCAATGTGCGGCAACGACTGTACAGAGGTCAGCGGTTGTTACTGCGCAACGGGTGTTTGAACGGCTTCACGCTGCCACAAGGCGTAGTGCACGCCCCCGGCCTTTTGTTCACGGTGCAAACGCCAGTTAGCGGGCAAGCCTAGCTCTGAGGGGCGTGACTCGCTTTCGGTGTACACCCAAGCCTCATCTGTCAGCCAGCCGCGCTGCTCCAGCAGGTCGCAGGCCGGCTTGAGCAGCTCTTTGTTAAACGGCGGATCAAGAAACACCACGTCAAAGATCTCGCTCGGTGTCGCGTCCAGGTACCGCAGTGCGTCAGTCTGCTGTACTTGGCCTGTTGTGCAACGCAGTATGCCCATGTTTTCGCGGATGTTAGAGATCGCCTCGCGATTACTGTCTAAGGCCAGACCCTTGGCCGCACCGCGTGACAAGGCTTCTAGAAACAGCGCGCCGCTCCCGGCGAACACGTCCAGTACCTTGGCGCCTTGAATGTAAGGTGATAGCCAGTTGAACAAGGTTTCACGTACACGGTCTGGCGTCGGGCGCAGACCTTCTACATGGGGGAAGTCTAGCTTTCGGCTACGCCATTCCCCGGCAATGATGCGTAACTGACCTGCACCTGAGTGCGATGTGTTTTTTGGCTTTGCCATTAATGCTCCGGAACCCCAAGAGGTTGCTCTGAAGGTTTATCGGTAGGAGGTGGCAGTGGTTGTTGCGGCACAGTTGGGCCGGCGGTCACTACGACCATTTTGTCGGCGCTCAAGTGCTTGCTCATGGCGGCCTTAACCTGCTCGGTGGTCAGATTTTGGGATTGCTCTCTGAGCTTCTCTAGATAGTCCAACGGCAAGTCATAGAAACCGATAGCGCCCAGTTGGCCGACGATTGCTGCGTTGCTGGCGGTCGACAGCGGGAAACTACCCGCAAACTCACGCTTGGCATCATCGAGTTCTTTTTGCGTCGGACCGTTTTTCAGATAGTCAGCCAAAATGCCCTCAACCAGTTTGAGCGTGCCTTCGCTCAATTCGGCACGTGTTTGCAGGTTAATCTGAAACGGGCCGCGGGCTTCCATCGGACTAAAGTTGGAGTAGACGCCGTAGGTGAGGCCGCGTTTTTCCCGCACCTCAGTCATCAGACGCGTGCCAAAGCCACCGCCGCCCAAAACCTTATTGCCCAGCAGCAGTGCGGGGTAGTCGGGAGCGTCGCGGTCAACGCCCAACTGGGCCAGCAGCAGTTGGGTTTGTTTGGACGGAAACTCGATGTGCGTTGCGCCTGCTTTAGGCTCAACTGGGGCGGCGATTTTGGCCACTGCCGGGCCTTTGGGCAGGGCGGCCGATACTTGTGACGCCATGGCCTCGGCTTGCTCACGTGACAGATCGCCAACAATTGCAATCACCGCGTTACCCGCGGAGTAAGTCTTGCTGTGGAAGGCTTTGATCTGGTCGAGCGTAATGGCTGAGATGCTTTGCGCAGTGCCGTCACTTGGGTGTGCGTAAGGATGGTTGCCATACAGGCGACTGAACAGCTCATTGCTGGCCAATGTGCCAGGGTTTTGTTTCTGGATTTCAAAACCGGCAAGCATCTGGTTTTTGATCCGAGCCAGAGAGTCCGCAGGGAATGTCGGTTTACCCACCACTTCGGCAAACAAATTGAGCGCTGGGGTGCGCTTGTCGGCGTCGCTAAGGCTGCGCAATGAAGTAATAGCCATGTCGCGATAAGCACCATTGCCGAACGCTGCGCCGAGGCTGTCAAAACCTTCGGCGATGGTGCCGACATCTTTGCCTGCGACACCTTCATTGAGCATGGCGTTGGTCAGCGCCGCGATACCTGGCGTGTTGCCATCTTGGCTGCTACCGGCTGCAAAGGTCAGGCTCAGGTCGAACATCGGCAATTCCCGAGCCTCGACGAACAGCACTTTTGAGCCTTCGGCGGTTTGCCACGTCTGGATGTCCAGTTTGCGATTGGTCGGTGCTTTACCGTCAAGCTCAGTTAAGGACTCAAGCTTGTGCTCGGATTTGGCTTGATCGGTTGCCTGACTCGCGACGGAGACACTTGGGCTGACAAAGTAGTAGCCGAGTGCGCCGACCAGAACGGCCGTGGTCAGGGCGAGCAGTGCGAAGCGCGGGCCTTTATGCTCACTCATGGGTTTTCTCCTCGGGCAGTACGTGCGCAACGCTCAGACGGTCGCGAGTGAAATAGGTACGAGCGGCCTGCTGAATATCGGCCGGGGTGACTTTTTGCAGGTCAGCCAATTCGCTGTCTATCAGCTTCCACGACAGGCCGACGGACTCCAACTGGCCTATCGAGGTCGCTTGGTAGGTGATGGAGTCGCGCTCATACACCAGATTAGCAATCACTTGAGCGCGCACACGCTCCAGCTCCTCGGCGGTCGGAGGTGTTTTTTTCAGATCATCAAGCAAGCGCCATACACCAGCTTCGGTCTGGGCCAGAGTGACTTTTTTCTGGCTATTGGGCATCGCTGATATCAGGAACAGGCTGTCGCCACGGGTGAAGGCGTTGTAGTTGGACGACGCGCCCGACACCAGTTCTTCGCCGCGCTCAAGTTGCGTAGACATGCGTGCGCTGTAGCCGCCGTCCAGCAACGCCGAGATCAGGCGCAGCGCGCTGGCGGTGACCGGATCTTTAGAGGTAGCGATGCTTGGCACGTTGAAACTCATCATCAAGCTGGGCAGTTGAGTCTGAACGTGGATTTTGAGCAGACGCTCGCCGGGCGTGGCCAGTTCGAGCGGGGCTTTTGCAATGGGCAGATCACGCTTGGGCACCGGGCCAAAATAGCGTTGGGCCACGGTTTTAACTTCATCCGGGGTCACGTCACCGACCACCACCAGCGTGGCGTTATTGGGGGCGTACCATTCTTCGTACCAAGCGCGTAACTCAGCAACGTTCATCCGCTCCAAGTCGACCATCCAACCAATGGTCGGTGTGTGGTAGCCACTGGACGGATAGGCCATGGCGTTGAACAGCTCGTAGGCTTTGCTCATCGGATTGTCGTCAGTGCGCAGACGACGCTCTTCTTTTATCACCTCAATTTCGCGCTTGAACTCTTCCGGTGGCAGGCGAAGGCTGGCCATGCGGTCGGCTTCTAACTCAAAGGCTACGCCCAAGCGGTCGCGGGCCAACACTTGGTAGTACGCGGTGTAGTCATCGCTGGTAAAGGCGTTTTCTTGGGCGCCGAGGTCGCGCAGGATCAGCGAGGCTTCGCCGGGGCCAACTTTATTGCTGCCCTTGAACATCATGTGCTCAAGGGCATGGGACAGCCCCGTCTTGCCGGGCGTCTCATAGCTGGAACCGACTTTGTACCAGACTTGCGATACCACGACTGGCGCGCGGTGATCTTCACGCACGATAACCTTCAGGCCATTGTCCAGGCGGAACTCGTGGGTCGGTTGTGCATCAGCCGAAAAGGCTGATAAAGGGAGCAAAACGGTGCTGAGCAACAGGCCAGCAGCGCAGCGGGCGAGAGGATTCATTCGTTTTTTAACCTGTTCGGCTGCCCGCTTGGCCTTAGCGTCTGCGGGGGAGGAGGTGCTAGGATACTGATCCGTTTTACTGGCGGCCATGCCTATCAAGCCAACTACGATCAGCCAACCTGTGATCGGGCAGTATAGGAGCCGACTTGGAAGTGTGGATGTATCTCGGTAAATTTCCTTTTTTTGCCGCTTTTCCCGTTCCATGTCTGAGGTAAGACGAAGTTATAGAGGTGTTTCTTTACACTCTGAATAAGCTGTGTGCGAACGAGCTGACAAAATTACAGTCTTTTTCACATCAATATTATTTGCCGGGGCGCCACAGTGGCGCGTCGCTACGATGAGATAGCCGTCCTCCATGTTTGGTTCCAACGACGACAAGAAGAACCCAGCTGCGGCTGGCGAGAAGAAAGGCCTGTTCGGATGGCTGCGTAGAAAACCGCAGGAAACCGTCGTTGAACAGCCAGCGCCTGCGCCTGAAGTGACCCCCGAGCCGTTGATCGACGCTCCGCCGGTAGTGGTCGAGCCGACGCCTGAAGTGACAGTGGTTACTGAAGTGCCCGCACCCATTGTGGAGTCGCCAGTGGCCGCTCAACTTGCGCCGTGGCCAGAGCTGCCGGTGCCAGAAGAGCCGGTTGCACTGGTCGAAGACGTTAACGCGCCGCATATCGTGCCGCCTATTCCAGAGGTTGAACCTGTGGTTGAGGTGGTTGAACACCTCGACGAGCCTGCTTCTCCAGCGCCAGCCCCTTTGGCCGCTCAGGCTCCTGTATTGGCTGCGTTTGCGCCGGTAGTCGAGCCGCCCGTGCAGACGCCTGCACCCGTTCCTGAAACTAAGGTCGGTTTCTTTAGCCGCCTTAAGCAAGGTTTGTCCAAAACCAGCGCCAGCATCGGCGAAGGTATGGCTAGTCTGTTTCTGGGCAAAAAAGCCATTGATGACGATCTGCTGGACGAAATCGAAACCCGCTTGCTGACCGCAGACGTAGGCGTTGAAGCGACCTCGGTGATCATTAAAAACCTCACGCAGAAGGTTGCGCGCAAGCAGCTCACAGACGCCGACGCACTGTACCAATCGTTGCAGGACGAGCTGGCGGCCATGCTCAAGCCGGTTGAGCAACCGCTCAAAATCGAAGCCAAAAGCAAGCCGTTTGTGATCTTGGTGGTCGGCGTGAATGGTGCGGGTAAAACCACGACCATCGGCAAACTGGCCAAGAAACTGCAACTGGAAGGTAAAAAAGTCATGCTTGCGGCAGGTGATACCTTCCGCGCGGCAGCGGTCGAGCAATTGCAGGTTTGGGGTGAGCGCAATCACATTCCGGTGATCGCCCAGCACACAGGCGCAGACTCCGCTTCGGTAATTTTCGACGCAGTGCAAGCGGCCAAGGCGCGTGGCATCGACGTACTGATTGCTGACACCGCCGGTCGTCTGCACACCAAAGACAACCTGATGGAAGAGCTGAAAAAAGTCCGCCGGGTGATCGGCAAGCTCGACGAAGACGCTCCGCATGAAGTGCTGCTGGTGCTCGACGCGGGCACGGGGCAAAACGCTATCAGCCAGGCCAAGCAGTTCCACCAGACCGTCGCATTGACGGGCCTGGCGTTGACCAAGCTCGACGGCACGGCCAAAGGCGGCGTTATCTTCGCCTTGGCCAAACAGTTCAATATTCCGATTCGCTTTATTGGCGTCGGTGAAGGCATTGATGATTTGCGTACTTTTGAGTCCGAACCCTTTGTTCAGGCTCTGTTTGCGGAGCGGGAGCGTCCATGATTCGTTTCGAGCAGGTCGGTAAACGCTATCCAAATGGACACGTGGGCCTGCACGAGCTGAGCTTCCGGGTCCGGCGCGGTGAGTTTCTTTTTGTAACCGGCCACTCCGGCGCAGGTAAAAGCACGCTATTGCGGCTGTTGCTGGCGATGGAGCGTCCGACCAGCGGTAAATTACTGTTGGCGGGTCAGGACTTGAGCCAGATCAGCAACGCGCAGATTCCTTTTTTGCGTCGTCAGATTGGCGTGGTTTTCCAGAACCACCAACTGCTGTTCGATCGCACTGTGTTCAACAATGTTGCATTGCCGTTGCAGATTTTGGGCTTGTCCAAGCCAGAAATAGCCAAACGTGTGGATTCAGCGCTGGAGCGGGTATCGCTGTCGGATAAAGCCGAGTTGTACCCCGGCGACTTGTCCACCGGCCAACAACAACGCGTCGGCATTGCCCGAGCTATCGTCCATCGCCCAGCATTGCTGCTGGCCGATGAACCCACCGGCAACCTCGACCCGCGTTTGGCGGCGGAAATTATGGGCGTATTTGAAGACATCAACCGTTTGGGCACCAGCGTGCTGATTGCCAGTCACGACTTGGCACTGATCGCGCGTATGCGCCACCGCATGCTGACCTTACAGCGTGGCCGATTGATTGGCGATGGGGAGGCTGGGCAATGAGCGCAACTCGCAGCCCCAAAGTCTCTGAGCGTGTGGCGCCCAAGGCCGCTGATCCACAGCCGCCGAAAAAGAAAAAGCACGACGAAGACGACGGCCCCAGCTTTGGGATGTTGTTCCATGCTTGGATAGAGGCGCACCGCGCTAGCCTGCTCGACAGCTTGCGCCGCTTAGGTAAACAGCCGATTGGCAGCTTCTTTACCTGTTTGGTGATGGCCGTCGCCTTGAGCTTGCCGATGGGCTTGTCGTTGTTACTGAGCAATGTCGAGCGTCTAGGCGGTTCATGGCAGCGTGCGGCACAAATTTCGTTGTACCTGCAAATGGATGCCAGCAGTGAGCAGGGCGAACAGTTAAGCAATCAGATAAAAGGTATGCCCGGGGTCGCAGACGCTGAATTTATCAGCCGCGAAAAGGCCCTAGATGAGTTTCAGCAGCAGTCTGGCTTGGGTGAGGCGCTAAAAGAGCTGCCAGATAACCCCTTGCCAGGGGTGGTGCTGGTCACCCCGAATGAGGTCGATAAGACCGCACTTGAAGCCCTGCGTGAGCGACTTTCTGAGTTGCCGAAGGTGCAACAAGCGCAACTTGATCTAGTCTGGGTCGAACGCTTAGCCGCCATCTTGAAATTGGGTGACCGCTTTGTGTTTGGTTTGACCGTATTACTGGTTTCGGCTTTGCTGCTGGTGATCGGCAACACCATTCGCTTGCACATTGAGAACCGCCGGATCGAAATTGAAGTGATCAAGCTGGTCGGTGGTACTGACAGCTATGTGCGTAGGCCGTTTCTGTACATGGGTGCGCTTTACGGATTTGGTGCCGGGATTCTTTCTTGGGGTGTATTGGCATTCGGCTTGAACTGGCTCAACGATGCGGTGGTTGGGCTGGCGGGGTTGTATGGCAGCGATTTTGCGCTGGCCGGAGTGCCGGTAGCCGATGGTCTGTCGCTCTTGCTTGGCGCGGTACTGTTAGGGTATATCGGTGCATGGATTGCAGTCGCACGTCATTTACGTGAGCTTTCTCCTAAGTAATTGCATTTTATATGTTGACCTTTTCAGCTTTTTTCGGAACTTTTTTAACAGTTTCCGGTCAACTTTCGCAGTGCTGAACTGCACGAGTTATGTGAGACGGAGGTTTTTTCGTATGACCACTTCTTTGCAACCTGCGTATGCGTTGGTCCCTGGTGCGAACCTTGAGGCCTACGTCAGCACGGTGAACAGCATTCCATTGCTGACACCGGAGCAGGAGCGTGAACTGGCCGAGAGTCTCTACTATGAGCAGGATTTGGGGGCGGCTCGGCAGATGGTGCTCGCCCACCTGCGTTTTGTTGTACACATTGCCCGCAGTTACTCGGGTTATGGCTTGGCTCAGGCAGACCTGATCCAAGAAGGCAATGTTGGCTTGATGAAGGCGGTCAAACGCTTTAACCCAGAAATGGGCGTGCGTTTGGTGTCGTTCGCCGTGCACTGGATCAAAGCAGAGATCCACGAGTTCATTTTGCGCAACTGGCGGATCGTGAAAGTCGCGACCACCAAGGCTCAACGCAAACTGTTCTTCAATCTGCGCAGCCAGAAAAAACGCCTGGCTTGGTTGAACAACGAAGAAGTTCATCGTGTGGCTGAAAGCCTCGGCGTTGAGCCTCGCGAAGTCCGCGAAATGGAAAGCCGTTTGACTGGCCATGACATGGCCTTCGATCCGGCAGCTGAAGCGGATGACGACAGTGCGTTCCAGTCGCCTGCCAACTACCTAGAAGACCACCGGTATGATCCGGCGCGACAACTGGAGGACGCTGACTGGACCGACAACTCCAACACCAACCTGCACGAAGCGTTGGAAGTGTTGGATGACCGTAGCCGTGACATTCTGTATCAGCGCTGGTTGGCTGAAGAGAAAGCCACGCTGCATGACTTGGCTCAAAAGTACAACGTGTCTGCCGAGCGAATTCGTCAGCTGGAAAAAAGCGCGATGAACAAGCTTAAACTCTCGATCGCTGCTTAACGCGACCTAACACAAAACGCCCCGATATGATCGGGGCGTTTTTGTTCCAACAAAAAACACAGCCCCGTAGGAACTGCCGAAGGCTGCGATCTTTTGATCTTAGAGCGGCTCGCTAAATCAAAAGCTCGCAGCCTTCGTTCCTCGTCAGCTCCTACGCGGGTTGGAATTCTAGTTACAACGCTGCGTCACAGCTGGGCCGAACACCCCGTAGGAGCTGCCGAAGGCTGCGCCTACAGGGATTTCGCCCAAGGCGTTGGGCTGCGGGAGTTGTTCAGAGTAGTGAGGTAGCTATCCCCACCCAATTGGCGCATCTGCTGGCGAATCCATGACGCTCGGCCCGCTACGTACGGCGTAGGATGGCTGGCGCTCCAGTTGCGCGGGTTAGGCAGTACGCCAGCCAATTGGCTGGCTTGTTGGCGCGTTAGGTCTTTGGCGTTCACACCAAAGTGATGCTTGGCCGCCGCTTGCGCACCAAACACCCCTTCATCCCACTCAGCACTGTTGAGGTACACCTCTAAAATGCGCTGCTTGGACCACAACAGCTCAATCAATCCGGTAAACCAGACCTCAAGCCCTTTGCGCAGCCAACTACGGCCCGACCATAAAAATAAGTTTTTCGATACCTGCTGGCTCAGCGTACTGGCGCCGCGCAGGGCCCCGCCCTTTTCGTTATGCAAGAAGGCGGCTCGGATCGCACTCAGGTCAAAGCCCCAATGCTCAGCGAATTTCTGATCTTCGCCAGCAATAACCGCAACTTTAAGCTCGTCGGATATTTCATCCCAAGGCCGCCAACTGCGTTGCAGGTCAATAGGCTGGCCGTCGACCCATGACTCGATCTTACGCTCGACCATCAACGCCGTGCCCGGCGGTGGTACCCAGCGCAAGATAAGCACCAGCAACGCACTGCCGGCTGCGAACCACAGCAGTGCCTTAAGTAAGCGATGTATAAAATTGCGCAGCATAGATGGCTTGGCCGAACCCGTTGAGCGCGCCATTATACAGACCCTGCGTCATTCGATGATCCTGACGGGAGTTAAGTATGCTGCGCGTGTTTTTGATGTTAGCCGCGTTTTTCGGCTTTACCGGCGTTGCACTGGGCGCATTCGCCGCCCACGGCTTGAAAGGCCGTTTAAGTGAGCAATATCTGACTATTTTCCATACAGGTGTCACCTATCAATTGGTTCACACCTTAGCCTTGGTAGGCGTTGCACTGTTGGCGACTCAATTGCAAAGCCGCCTGGTGACTTGGGCCGGAGTGTGTTTTGCGCTCGGCATCATACTGTTCTCAGGCAGTTTATATGTGCTGACCCTGACAGGAATTAGCAAGCTAGGGATGATCACCCCCATCGGTGGCTTTGGGTTTTTGGCCGGTTGGCTTTGTTTGGGCATTGCCGCTTGGCGCATCAAGCAACCCGGCTAGATGAATGGCTTGGGTCAGCCTGACTGATCGGGCTAGAATGCTGGCCCCCTAAAAATGAAGGCAGCGTCGCGCATGCGCATTCAGTTGAACGGTGAATCCTTTGAACTGCCAGACGGCGAAACCGTTGCTGGCTTGTTGACCCGGCAAGAGCTGACGGGCCGTCGAGTGGCTGTCGAGCTTAACCTAGACATCGTGCCGCGCAGCCAGCACGTCAACACAGTGCTCAAAGAAGGCGACCAAGTTGAAGTGGTGCATGCCATCGGTGGCGGCTAGTCATCTGGCCCCGCTTCACACCTGTCCACAGTGCACACAACTTAAAGAGGATTCCCGATGAGCAATGTTCGCAGCGATAAGCCTTTTGTATTGGCCGGCCGTACTTACCAGTCGCGTCTATTGGTGGGCACTGGCAAATACCGTGACCTCGAAGAAACCCGCCTGGCCATCGAAGCCTCGGGCGCTGAAATCGTCACCGTCGCTGTGCGTCGCACCAACATCGGTCAAAATCCGGGCGAGCCGAACCTGCTCGACGTATTGCCGCCAGACCGCTACACCATTCTGCCGAACACCGCCGGTTGCTACGACGCGGTTGAAGCAGTACGTACGTGCCGACTGGCCCGTGAACTGCTGGATGGCCACAACCTGGTCAAACTTGAAGTGCTGGCGGACCAGAAAACCCTGTTTCCGAACGTGATCGAAACTCTAAAGGCCGCCGAAGTGCTGGTCAAAGATGGTTTTGACGTCATGGTGTACACCAGCGATGACCCGATCATTGCGCGTGAGCTTGAAGCCATGGGCTGCATCGCAGTAATGCCGCTGGCGGGCCTGATCGGCACGGGGCTGGGCATCTGCAACCCCTACAACCTGCGGATCATTCTAGAAGAAGCGAAAATTCCAGTGTTGGTGGATGCGGGTGTAGGCACAGCCTCCGACGCCACCATTGCCATGGAAATGGGCTGCGAAGCGGTGCTGATGAACTCAGCCATCGCCAATGCCCAGCATCCAATCATCATGGCCGAAGCCATGAAGCACGCCATTGTGGCGGGCCGTCTGGCGTACCTCGCCGGGCGCATGCCAAAAAAACTCTATGCCAGCGCCTCCTCGCCGCTGGATGGTCTGATCAAGTAAGAGCCACTGATGACTGAATCACTCGACACCCCGATCCTGGAAGAAGGCGACGATCGCCAGCACCGCCGCATCAAAAGCTTCGTGATGCGCGCCGGGCGCATGACCGAAGGCCAGCAGCGCGGCCTAGATCAAGGTGCGCCGCTGTACGTTCTACCGCTGGCGGATGCACCGGTCGATTACGACCAAGTGTTTGGCCGCTCGGCACCGCGCACCCTAGAAATCGGCTTCGGCATGGGCCACTCCTTGCTGGAAATGGCGGCGGCTTCGCCAGAGCAAGACTTCATCGGAGTTGAGGTTCACCGTCCGGGTGTGGGCGCGCTGCTCAATGGCGTACTGACACAAGGTCTGACCAACCTACGGGTTTACGACTGCGACGCCATCGAAGTCCTCACGCGCTGCGTGGCCGATAACAGCTTGGACCGCCTGCTGCTGTTCTTCCCAGACCCATGGCACAAGAGCCGCCACCACAAACGCCGCATCGTCCAGGATCGTTTGCCGAACTGGTGCGTTCCAAGCTCAAAGTGGGTGGCGTGCTGCATATGGCGACCGACTGGGAACCGTATGCCGAATACATGTTGGAAGTGATGAACGTCGCGCCGGGTTACCGCAACCTAGCTGAAGACGGCCAGTGCGTCCCGCGCCCGGCTGAACGCCCGGTCACCAAGTTCGAACGCCGCGGCGAACGACTTGGGCATGGCGTGTGGGATTTGAAGTTCGAGAAGTTGGCGTAAGTGATGAGGAGCTGCCGTAGGCTGCGATCTTTTGGTCTTTAAAAAATCGCAGCCTTCGTGCCTCGGCAGCTCCTACAGATACACGATTTATCCCCGGCGATCCGCCACCACTCTAGGGCGTGGCGTAAGTGCTTTTTGTGTAGGAGCTGCCGCAGGCTGCGATCTTTTGATCGTTAACACGATTTAGCCTCGGCGATCTGCAACCACTCCGATCAATACCAACACCACTAACAGCACCGGCGCCAGGCTGTAGTTGTTGAATTGGCTCAGGCCGCGCTCAACCCAGGGGGTGGCGTAGATCAAGGCCGCGCCGCTGCCGATCAGGCATAGCAGGGCCATTAGTGGTACGCGTAAGGCACCGGCAATGCTGCCCAGACGCTGTTCGACCCAACCTTTAAAGTCAGCACCAAATAGCACCAACAGGCAGCCGATCAGGGCCAGGGATATCTCGGAGAGGTGACTGCGGCTCCAGCGTGACACGGTGGCAAGCAGGTCTAGTACCAAGTCCATTCGAGTTCCTTAGATCAGAAAGTGCTGTAACAAGTCGTTGAGAAACAACTGCCCCCGGGCGGTCGCCGCCAATCGTGTCGGTTCGACCTGCAATAAGCCGCTTTGTTCTGCCGCCTGGCGTCCTGCCTGCAAACTCTCAAGCGGTAAACCGGTGCGCTGCGGGTAGAGCGAAGCGTCCACGCCGTCCGTAAGGCGCAAGCCGTTCATTAGAAACTCAAAAGGTAGTTCTTCGGCTGTCAGGGTTTTCTCGCCTGCTTGAAAGCTTTTGGCTGAATTTAGGTAGTCCTTTGGAAGACGGGTTTTCCACGTGCGGACGATTCGGCCATCAGGGTGGCTCAATTTACCGTGGGCGCCAGCGCCAATGCCGATAAAGTCGCCAAAGCTCCAGTAGTTGAGGTTGTGGCGCGCCGGGCGACCCGGTTGGGCGTAAGCAGACACTTCGTATTGAGCGTAGCCATGTTCAGCAAGTAACGCCTGCCCCGCTTCTTGGATGTCCCATAGGGTGTCGTCTTCGGGCAGCTCTGGCGGTTTGTTCCAGAACACAGTGTTGGGTTCGAGTGTGAGTTGATACCACGACAAATGTGTCGGTTTGAGGGCAATCGCTTGGCGCAGGTCGCTCAGTGCGTCATCCAGGCTCTGATCGGGCAAACCGTGCATTAGGTCTAGGTTGAAGTTATCAAAGCCCGCCAAGCGCGCCATTCCAGCGGCCCGTACGGCTTCGTCACCGTTATGGATGCGGCCCAATGCTTGGAGTTTTTGCTGCTGAAAACTCTGGATACCTATCGACAGGCGATTAATCCCCAGCTTGCGATACGCCACAAATTTCTCTTGCTCGAAGGTGCCGGGGTTCGCTTCTAGGGTGATTTCGATATCGCTGGCAAACCGGATACGCGCTTCAACCCCTTTAAGCAAACTCCCCAGCGCTTGAGCACTGAACAAACTCGGGGTGCCGCCGCCAAAGAAGATTGAGCTCAACTCGCGGCCATACACGGCGTGCAGGTCTTGATCGAGATCGGCTAACAGCGCGTCGACGTATTCTTCTTCAGGCAGCACTGCGCTGGCAGTGTGCGAGTTGAAGTCGCAGTACGGGCATTTGCGCACGCACCACGGGATATGGATGTACAGCGACAGGGGTGGCAGTTGGGTCAGCGGCGCGCGTGGCGCTTGCTGAGTAAAGCCAGCCGCACCCAGATAGAGCGGCTGTGTTGGGGTGTCATGGGTCATTTCAGACCCAAACGCTGACGCAGCAAGACCATGGCGCGGGCACGGTGGCTCAGCTGGTTTTTCTCGGCCGGGCTGAGTTCGGCGCTGGAGCAGTTGCGCTCCGGCACCCAAAACAGTGGGTCGTAACCAAAACCGTGTTCGCCGCTGGCCGCTGGCAAGATGCGCCCGTACCACAGCCCTTCACAGAGGATCGGCAAGGGATCGTCGGCGTGCCGCACCAGCGCCAGAACGCACACAAATTGCGCGCCGCGCTCGGCTTCGGGCACGTCTTTTAAGACATCCAGCAGTTTAGCGTTGTTCGCCGCATCGCCTTGGCCTTCGGCGTAACGGGCCGAGTAGATACCCGGCGCGCCGCCAAGAAAGTCTACTGCCAGCCCCGAGTCATCAGCCAGCGCCGGCAAGCCTGAAAGGCGGGATGCGTTGCGGGCTTTTAGAATCGCGTTCTCAACAAACGACAAACCGGTTTCTTCTGGTTCTACGCTGCTGAATTCGCCCACCGAGCGCAACTGCACCGACTCGCCGAGCATGGCCTGAAGTTCTTTGAGTTTGCCGGCGTTGTGGCTAGCCAGGACCAGTTGCGTAAGGTTAATCATTGGAGTGAAGCGACCTCTTGGGAGAATTCGATGCGTTTGGTTTCGCCGTTGACCTTGAGTTCAAGGTCGAACACATAGACTTTTGCGGGCAGGACCTTGAACTGAGCGAAGTAATCAATCGCCCCCTGATCATTGATCACCTGCTTGAAGGTGAGCGGCTTGGCTTTTTTCTCAGTGGTTTCGCGGTACGTGCCCTTAATGGTGCTGGCGATTTTTTGATCGGTCTTGGACACGTTGATGTTCAAGGCGCCGAGTTGATCACTGCGTTGCAGACCATACTTTGCAGTGATCTCAGGGCTCAAGAAGTTAGTCATGAAGGCGTTGTAATTCACGACCGTATCGCCCACCTGAGTGACACCCGCAGCCATTGCCTGACCGGCAAAGCACAGTGAAAGCAGCAGTAGCCCTATCCGACCCATGACCGTTCTCCTTGCGAACCCTGATTTAAACCGCGATGCGGTGATCCTGTAGGCCAGGACTGCTGACACGATAAATGCCAACCTCACCCAACAGGTTAGGCCATAACTTACTCGCCCATCCGTGTCGGTGTTGTTGATCTACAGCAAGGCGGTTGATCACGCGGGCTTCACGTTCACGGCATAACGCCTCAAAGTCTTCAAAGGTGCAAAAGTGAATGTTCGGTGTGTTGTACCAGGTGTAAGGCAGGAACTCGGACACCGGCATCCGCCCCTTGCTGGCCAAATACCAGCGGCAACGCCAGTGACCAAAGTTCGGGAAGGTGATAATGCACTGGCGCCCAACGCGTAGCATTTCGTCGAGAATCCGGTCGGGGTAGTGCACGGCTTGCAGCGCCTGAGTCATCACCACGATGTCAAAGCTGTTGCTGGCAAAGTTGCCTAGCCCCTTGTCCAGATCCTGCTCGATGACGTTAATGCCTTTGGCGACGCACTCGGCGATGTTGTCCGGGTCGTTTTCTAGGCCGTAGCCGGTGACTTGCTTGTTGTCGCGCAGCCAGCTCAGCAGCTCGCCATTACCACAACCGAGGTCGAGCACGCGGCTGCCAGCAGGGATCCAGTCTTGGATGATTTCCAGGTCGGCTCTCATGGCGTTCTCACAGTTCTATTCGGTTCATGTAATTGCTGAAGGCTTGCAGGTAACGCGGGATCGGAATCAGGAAGGCGTCATGGCCTTGCGGAGCATCAATCTCGAGGTAGCAGACGTCTTTTTGCGCGGCCATCAGGGCATCTACTAGTTCCCGCGAGCGGGCTGGGGAGAAGCGCCAGTCGGTGGTGAACGACATCACGCAAAAGCGCGCTTTGGCTCCGGCAAAGGTTTTAGCCAAGTCATCGTTGAAGTTGGCCGCTGGGTCGAAGTAATCCAGTGCCTTGGTCATCAACAAGTAGGTATTGGCGTCGAAACGCCCGGAAAACTCTTCGCCCTGATAGCGCAGGTAGCTTTCAACCTGGAACTCGACGCTGTGGAAGTCGTAGTTGAGGTTTTCGTTTTTCAGGCCACGGCCAAATTTCTCACCCATGGAGTCGTCAGACAGGTAGGTGATGTGCCCGACCATACGCGCGAGCATCAAGCCGCGCTTGGGGATCACGCCTTTTTCTTGGAACGAACCGCCGTGGAATTCGGGGTCGGTAAGAATGGCCTGACGCGCCACTTCGTTGAAGGCGATATTTTGCGCAGACAATTTGGGTGCTGAGGCAATGGCCAGACAATGGCGCAGACGATCCGGGTAGCTGATGCTCCACTGCAACGCCTGCATACCGCCCAAGCTGCCGCCGATAACGGCCGCCCACTGAGTAACCCCTAGACGATCGGCCAAGCGGGCCTGACTGTGAACCCAGTCTTCAACGGTCAGCACCGGAAAATCGGCCCCAAATGGGCGGCCGGTTTCAGGGTTAATGCTGCTTGGGCCGGTAGAGCCGTTGCAGCCGCCGAGGTTGTTGAGGCTGACCACGAAGAACTTGCGGGTATCAATCGGCTTACCGGGGCCAATGCAGCTGTCCCACCAGCCAGGTTTGCGTTCGTCGGCGCTGTGGTAACCGGCAGCATGGTGGTGCCCGGAAAGTGCGTGGCAGATCAGCACGGCGTTACTGGCCGTGGCATTGAGGTGGCCATAGGTTTCGTAAATCAGATCATAGGCAGGCAGTGAACGGCCGCAGGCGAGCGCCAAGGGTTCGCTGAAGTGCGCAATTTGCGGCACCACCAGTCCAACGGAATCGGGGGGGAAGGCAGCTGGCATTGACCCTGCTCTCATTTAAATGAGGCGTAAGTCTAATGAGCGGGGGGCAGAGCGGCAAGCAATGGTCTGGGCTAAATGGGACACCTCACGTAGGAGCTGCCGCGGCTGCGATCTTTTGACGTTGAAGATGAAAAGATCGCAGCCTGCGGCAGCTCCTACGGGGGGGCGTAAGGTAGTTGTCAGATCAAGCCAAACAATTCGCCCGGCATACCGACGTACATCGCCAACGGCGGGATCACGTAGCTTTGGATCAATTGGATCACCATGAACGCCAGAATCGGCGAAATGTCCAGGCCGCCCATGCTTGGCAAGAAGCGGCGGAACGGTGCCAGTGCAGGCTCAGTGATCTGGTTGACCAGCTCAGCGGCAGGGCTGGCGCTGCCCGGTGCAACCCAAGACAAGATCACACTGATAATGATGGCGAAGAAGAACACCTTCAAGAACAGCATGGTCACGCCAATGAGCGCCCAGGTCAGCAACCCTAGAATGTTGAACGACATGTAGCTCAGTGTCAGCACCACGGCGAAGATCACCATTTGCACGAGGATAGCCAGCACCAGCGACGACATGTCCAGCCCGAAAAGGCTTGGAATCACTCGGCGCATAGGTTTGAGCAGGGGTTGCGTAGCCTTGACGGTGAACTGGCACAGCGGGTTGTAAAAGTTGGCCCGCACCAGTTGCAGGATAAAACGCAGCAGTACGATCAACAGGTAGAGGCTACCCAGGGTTTGAATCACGAAAATGGCAGCGCCATTCAGTCCAGACATCTTGTGCTCCTTATTGACCCAATTGTTCGGCCATTTCGGCCGAGCGGTGCGCGGCGGCACTCAATGCTTTTTCGACGATGGCCTCAAAGCCGTCAGCCTGAAAGGACTTAATCGCAGCTTCTGTGGTGCCAGCGGGTGAGGTGACTCGGCGGCGTAGCTCTGCGGCGTCGATGCCGCTGGAAACGGCCATGTGGGCGGCCCCCAGAGAAGTGTGTTGAGCCAGTTGCTCAGCCACTTCACGCGGCAGACCGAGTTTGACGCCCGCATCGGTCATGGCCTCGATCAGCAAGAAGAAATACGCCGGGCCGCTGCCAGACACAGCAGTGACGGCGTCGATCTGCGCTTCGGTCTCAACCCACACCACAATGCCGACAGCAGACAGCAACTCGTCGGCTTGCTGGCGCTGCTCGGCGGTCACCGCGTCGGTGGCAAACAGCCCACTTACGCCCTTGCCCAATAAGGCCGGGGTGTTGGGCATGCAGCGAACCAGTGGCTGTTGACCGACCCAGTTCAGCAGGCTGGCGCTGGTGATTCCGGCAGCCACCGACACCAGCAGTTGATGCGGCTTGAGGTGCTGACGCAGATCTAGGCACACGGCTTTCATGGCTTGTGGCTTAACCGCAATCACAATCACGTCAGCGTCTTGTATGGCTTGTGCGTTATCGGCGAAGACTTCAATCCCGTGCTCGGCCGTTACTTTGGCTCGGGTTTCTGCGCCGGGATCGCAGGCGCGGATCTGTGCGGCTTGCACACCTTTGGCCAGCAGGCCGCCGATCAAACTGGCCGCCATGTTGCCGGCCCCGATAAAGGCAATACGTGTTTTGCTCATAACCGATCCTTATAAAAAGTGAGGCGAGTGTCTCAAGCCTGGCCGTAATCGCGGGCACCAAATAACGCGGTGCCAATGCGCACCCACGTAGCGCCTTGGGCAATGGCTGACTCCAGGTCGTGGCTCATGCCCATCGAAAGTGTATCGAGCCCCATGTTCAGGCTTTGTTGCAATGACTCAACCTTGGCAAACGCGGCATCTTGCTCTGCGCGTACTTCAGTGGGTTCTGGGATTGCCATCAAACCGCGCAACTTAAGACGTGGCAATGCCTGAATCGCGGCCGCCAACGCAGGCAAGTCGTCGGGTGTGCAGCCAGACTTACTGGCCTCACCGCTGACGTTGACTTGAATGCAAATGTTGAGCGGCGGTAAGTCAGCCGGGCGTTGTTCCGAGAGACGTTGGGCAATTTTCAAGCGATCTACGGAATGTACCCACGCAAAATGCTCTGCGATCTCACGGGTCTTGTTCGATTGAATGGGGCCGATGAAGTGCCAACACAAGGGTAGGTCGGTTAATTCGACCTGTTTGGCGCGGGCTTCTTGCAGATAGTTCTCGCCAAAATCGCGCAGGCCAGCGGCATACGCTTCGCGTAAGGCAGCTGCGGGTTTGGTTTTGCTGACCGCGAGTAAGTGGATGCTCGTCACATCGCGTTGCACAGCCTCTGCCGCTGCACGGATACGCGCCTCAACCTGAGCAATATTGCCTGCTATCGTGGACATTCATTTAAGCCCGCCGTTGTAAAAGTCTGCGGCATTCTACTGGAATTGGGAGGGGGTATGGACATCGCCGACCTGTTGGCGTTGAGCGTCAAACATGGTGCTTCAGATATGCACCTGTCAGCGGGCGTGGCGCCCATGCTGCGGGTGGATGGGGATATGCAGCGTTGCGAGCTGCCAGTACTGACGCCCGAAGGCGTGCGTGAACTTATCCACAGTGTGATGAACGACTCGCAGCGCGCCGTCTTTGAAACAGAACACGAAGCTGATTTTGCCTATGCCTTGCCGGGGGTGGGACGGTTTCGAGTCAATGCTTTCCTACAGCAGCGGGGCCCCGGAGCGGTGTTTCGCAGCATTGCGTCGCAAGTCCCAAGCCTTGAGGCGCTCGGATTGGTTGAGGTGTTCGTTGGGATCAGTCGCCTGTCACAGGGTTTGGTGCTGGTGACGGGCGCGACGGGATCAGGCAAGAGCACCACTCTGGCCGCGATGATTGATCACCTCAATAGCACTCGCCAGCAGCACATCATCACCATTGAAGACCCGATTGAGTACCTGCATGAGCCGCGTCAATGCCTGATTAACCAGCGTGAAGTCCATCGCGATACCCACAGCGTGAGCGCAGCATTGCGGGCGGCACTGCGTGAAGACCCGGATGTGATCATGCTCGGTGAAATGCGCGACCTCGAAACCATACGTTTAGCGCTGACGGCAGCAGAAACCGGGCATCTGGTGTTGGCTACGCTGCACACGGCTTCGGCCGCCAAAACGGTTGAGCGGATCTTGGATGTGTTCCCAGCGGATGAAAAGTCGATGGTGCGGGCGATGTTGTCTGAGTCACTTCAGGGTGTGATCTCGCAGACACTGGTCAAGCGGATAGGAGGAGGTCGGATAGCGGCTCACGAGATCATGCTGGCGACGCCTGCGATTCGTAACTTGATTCGGGAAAACAAGGTGGCGCAGATGGCTTCGGCGATCCAAACCGGCGGGGCGGCAGGCATGCAGACACTGGAGATGAGCTTAAAACGGCTTAAAGATAAAGGACTAATTGAAAGCCCGTAGGAGCTGCCGCAGGCTGCGATCTTTTGCTTTTAAAGATCAAAAGATCGCAGCCTGCGGCAGCTCCTACGGTTTGGCGCGGTACTTAACGCTGAACAACCTGCAATTTGGTTTGTTCTTTAGGCAACACACGTTTGGCAACCACGTAATGTTTCTGCCAGTAAGACTTTTTCAGGGTGTCGATACTGACCGACTTACCGCGACGCGGAGCGTGGATAAACCGATCGTTGCCCAGATAGATCGCAACGTGGTTAACCTTGCGGCTCTTGATGTTAAAAAACAGTAAATCGCCAGGCTTGAGGTCTTTGCGATCAACTTTTTGCCCGTGGCCGCTGGCCATTTCGCTGGAGCTGCGAGGCAAATTCACCGCTTTAACGTCATTAAAGGCGTATTTAACCAAGCCGCTGCAATCAAACCCTTTACTTGGGCTACTGCCGCCCCAACGATAAGGTGTACCGAGTACATTAACCGCACGGCTCAGTACTGCGCTGCTTTGCTTATTGGCGGCTGCCAATGAAGCGGTCGCAATTTTACTCGGCGCCTTGCGGTGGGCTTTAGTTGCCGTTGGGCGTGATACGGCTTTAGTTTTGGTTGCAGTTTTGCTGTTAGAGGCAACAAAGGACGTACTCGCAGATGACTTTGCGGTGTAGCCAGTGAAGCCTGATGGAAGATGTTGCTCACGGTTGGTGGCGTGGGCGGCCAGTGGCATTAATAGGCAAATGGTTAGCCATGTCTTGAATAAAGGACGCATTCGGCAGGGCTCGGTGGTGATTAGCGCGAAACTTTATAACAGCTTTTTTGTCCTTTCTCAGGCCGTTTGTCGACTCGACTTGAGGGTCAAAAGGGCGTAAAGCAGTGACAAATTGTCACATGGAAACTGTGCAGGTCAGGTAGTACAAGGCTTTGCGCGTTTTTTTGTAAGACACTTTTACCTGATGCGAGACAGTAAAAAAGTCACAAAAAAAAGCAGAAATTTTTTCTATCAGCAGCAAAGAGGGCATTTATGAACGGCTATCGAGACGCAATGCAGCGCGATACCCACAGCAAGGTGCTGGGTTATTTGCTCTGGATTCTTGGTTTTCTTGGGGCGCACCGCTTCTATTACGGCAAGCCGGTCACCGGGACGATCTGGTTTTTCACCTTGGGTTTATTTGGCATAGGTTGGTTAATCGACTTATTCCTGATCCCAAGCATGGACCGAGAGGCCGACCTGCGATTCACCGCGGGTGATACGGATTACAGCGTGGCCTGGATACTGCTGACCTTCTTGGGGATATTCGGTATTCATCGCATGTACATGGGCAAGTGGATCACCGGGATCCTCTACCTGTTCACGGGCGGCTTTTTCATGATCGGCGTGTTGTATGACTTCTGGACTTTGAACGACCAGATCTCAATTAAGAACGCTGAACGCCGCTAAACCTAAGGCTCCTGTAGGCGCGAGCTTGCTCGCGATCTTTTAACAGACCGCGAGCAGTCGACCGGCTACTCCTAAAAAGGCCTGCTTACCCTTCGAAGCTGATCCGCCCATCCACCAACGTGTAACGCACGGCACTCGGCAGGCAATGGCCGAGGAAGGCACAGTTATCACCCTTGGAATACCAGTGCTCTCCGGCAACCGTAGACGCTGTTGGGTCGAACAGCACGAGGTCAGCAGGCGAGCCTACTGCCAAGCGCCCGGCGGGTAAGCGCAATGCCTGAGCCGGGCCGAAGCTAAGGCGGGCTAGCAAGGTTGGTAAATCCAGCAAACCGTCCTCAACCAGCGTCATCGCCAGCGGCAACAACAATTCAACACTGCTCATGCCCGGTTCGGTGGCGCCAAACGGTGCCAGTTTGGCATCGCGTTCGTGCGGCTGGTGATGGCTGGAAATCGCTTGGACCACACCTGATTTAACGGCCTCTCGTAAACCGTCACGGTCAGCACGGGTGCGCAGCGGCGGTTGGACGTGATAAACGCTGGAGAAATCCACCAGTGCTTCGTCCGTTAGAATCAGCTGATACAGCGCCACATCGGCGGTGACTTTTAAACCGCGCTCCTGAGCCTGAGCAATCAGGGCCACACCGCGTGCGCTGGTCAACTGACTGAAGTGTGCGCGTACGCCACTTTGTTCAACCAACAACAGGTCACGGGCCAAGGCCACGGTTTCGGCCGTTTCCGGGATGCCCGGCAAGCCACGAAACGCTGCCATTGGGCCGTCATGGGCGATGCCGCCTTCGGCCAGATCTCGGTCTTGGGAGTTGAAAATGACGGTCAGGTCGAACGTTGCCGCATATTCCAGCGCCCGGCACAGGGTGCGGGTGTTGGCGAAACTGTTGAGGCCATTACCAAAGGCCACGCAACCCGCGTCACGCAGGGCAATCAGCTCGGCCAATTGCTCGCCGTCCAAGCCTTTGCTCAGCGCGCCAATCGGGAACACTTTGCAGTTGCCTGCCTCGCGGGCGCGATCGAGGATCAACTCGGTCACGGCTGAAGTGTCCAGCACCGGTTTGGTGTGCGGCGGGCAGCATAGGCTGGTGACGCCACCGGCAGCCGCTGCACGGGTTTCGGTGGCAATGGTGCCTTTGCGGCTGTAGCCAGGTTCGCGCAGGGCGACGTTGAGATCAACCAACCCCGGCGCAGCGACCAAGCCTTTGGCGTCGAGGGTTTGGTCGGGGGTAAAACCAGCGGGTGCCGCGCCAATGGCGACGATTTTGCCCGCTTCTAGATGCAGATCGGTGGGCTGGTCCAGCTGGCTGGCGGGATCTATGACGCGGGCGCCGAGAATGCTGAGCTTCACTGGGCCTTCTCCTGTTCGATTTGGCGCTGGGCCGTTTGCCCGCTCATGGTCATGGACAGCACCGCCATGCGCACGGCAATGCCATAAGTCACTTGATTGAGGATGACTGAATGCGGGCCGTCGGCCACCGCTGACTCAATTTCCACGCCACGGTTGATCGGGCCAGGGTGCATTACGATGGCGTCGGGCTTGGCGCCCGCCAGCCGCGCAGTGGTCAGGCCAAACAGGCGGTAGAACTCGCCTTCGCTCGGCAGCAGGCCACCCGACATACGCTCGCGCTGCAAGCGCAACATGATCACCACGTCGACGTCTTTTAAGCCTTCGCTCATGTCGGTGTAGACCTTCACGCCGTATTGCTCGATACCGATCGGCAACAGGGTTTTAGGTGCGATGACGCGGATGTCCTTACAGCCTAGGGTTTTCAGCGCGATCATGTTCGAGCGTGCCACCCGCGAGTGCAGAATGTCACCGACGATGGCCACCGATAGGTTTTCAACGCCGCCCTTGTGCCGACGAATGGTCAGCATGTCGAGCATGCCTTGCGTCGGGTGCGCATGACGGCCGTCACCGCCGTTGATGATCGCAACCTGCGGGCACACGTGTTCGGCAATAAAGTGGGCCGCGCCGGAGTCACCGTGGCGC
>NZ_LLWH01000190.1 GCF_001411475.1 Pseudomonas endophytica
GCGGAAATCACGGGGGTGGTAATGGGGCTAACAACACGCCTCTGGTCACCGGCCAAGTGATTGGCCAAGTCGGTACGGCTGTCGGCGGTGTAGGCAGCACCGTGAGTGACTTGGGCACCGCTCTGACCACGGTTCCTGTGGTGGGCGCAGCAGGCGGTTTGGTGACCAACACCGGTAATGCCGTGACCTCCGTTACCGATGGTTTGACCAACGGTTTGGGCACAATTGGCACGGATAAAAACTCACTGGGTATTACCGTCGCTGGCGCAACCAACGCTGTTTCAGACGTCGGTAAAGGGGTGTCCTCGTTGGGCCAAGGCGTTAGCGGGTTGCTCGATAACACGCCGATCAACCATATCCCGATTGTGGGTGGCGTGGTGGGTAACGTCACGGACGTAACCGGCGGTCTGGTGAATAAGGTCGGCACAACCGTCACCATGCTCGGCAACACCCTAACCACCAATGTCACCAGTGGGCAATTGGGCCAAGTGACAGGCGGGGTCAATGACAAAGTGCTGGTGCCGGTGATTTCCCTAGTGGAAAAAACCACAGGGCAAGTCGGAACGGCCACCGGTTTAGGGGCGCCGGTTGACGGCCTGCTGAACAAAGTCGGCGGTGTGGTAACTGGGCTCGGTAATAAAGTTACCACCGTGGGCGATCAAAACCCGGTTACCACGCTGGTCGGTGGCGTGTTGGTGGGGGTTGGCGGTGTCGCTGACAAGGCGGGTGGTTACGTCAACCCGGCCGCTGGCAGCGGCACAGGCAGCACAGCGGGCCTAGGCGGATTGCTCGGGGGTGTGACAGGTGCTGTTGGAGGTGTGACCGGGGGTGGTGATGCAGGCGTTGGCGCGGGCGGTGCGGTTGGCGGCTTGTTGGGCGGTGTTGCCAGCACGGTGGGTGGCGTTGTGGGTACGGTAACAGGGGCAGGCACCGGCGCAGGCACGGGCGGTGTTGGTGGCTTACTCGGAGGAATAGGTGTTGGTGTGGGCGCGGGCGCCGGTGTGGGAGTAGGGGCGGTCGCTACTACGCCACCTAGTGCCGACGTCGGAGCGGGAGCCGCTGCTGGTGCAGGGGCTGGTGCAAGTTCGGGAACAGGTTTGGTTGGCGGTCTAGTCGGAGGCGTGCTCGGCGGTTTGGGTAACCTCGGCAAGAAAAACTGACGATATTGCACCTGGCCGGTTCGACGGCCTTGCCTACAGCGCCTACGCTTGGTTGGGACGAGAGATTGGCATCAATCTCTCGTTTTTTTTTAGGTCCGGATTGCAAATCTGCTGTTCGGATAACGTCGCCGCGAGATGACGTGATCAAGCTGTTAAGTCGCTGTCGTTGAACATGGAGCGTCACATGCGAACTTATGTCCCTTTTCTATTATTGGCCTTGGCTCCTTACGTCGGTGCCGAACCTCTTCCACGCTTTCTTAACAGCAACGAAACCCTGCAATCGCTTCCGACCCCTAACTTGCCGGTGGATGCCTATCGCCCGCAATCACCGGCCTTGGAGCTGCCAAAACCAGAAACGGCGCAACCTGCGCCGCTGATGATGAGCACCCAACTGACCATCCGCAAATTACAGATTGAAGGCGGCACGGTGTACCCGTTGCAAGAGTTGGGGGCGGCGTATAAACCGCTGTTGGGCCGTGAAATAACCTTGGCTGAATTGATTGAAGCGACCCGCAAAATTACCCAACGTTACCAAACCGATGGCTACTTGTTGTCATACGCCTTTTTGCCACCGCAGAACTTTGATCAAGGGCTGGTGCGCGTGGTGTTGGTCGAAGGCTATATACGTGACTATCAGGTCGAGGGTGATGTTGGCCGGGTCAAAGGGTTTATTGACGAGCTGATCGACAAGCTCAAGGGTGAGCGGCCGCTGACCCGTAAAACCTTTGATCGTTACGCCACCTTGATGAGTCGAATTCCGGGGGTGACGTTGCAGGCGCAAGTTCCTCCACCGGGCACCACCGATGGCGCGGCGACCCTGCAAGTCACTGCCAGTCGCAAACCGTTCACCACCGGCATGAGCCTCATTGAAGGCAGCCGCAACAGTACGCAAGCGCTGTTTAGTGCGAGCAGCAACTCCCAAACCGCCATGGCCGAGCAATTGACCTTGAGCGGGCTGTTCCCACCGGGTAACGACAAAGAGCACTACTACCGTCTCGATTACAGCCAGTACCTGAATGCTGAAGGCACTCAATTGAGTCTGTACGGCACGCGTTATCGCAGTGACCCGGCTACCAGCATTGCAACCAGTGATGGTTTTGAGCTTAAGCCTCACCGTGAGAATGACCGGTTTTCGATTGGCGTGAGCCATCCGTTGATCGTTGCCCCTGACCAATGGCTGAGCTTGGCGGGTCGTTTATACGGCGTGAATGATAAAACCGATTACGACATCGTCGGTTACTCGCAGACCATCAGTGAAAAAACCAACGTGCGAGCCTTGGCGTTTGAAGGTGATTGGCGTAAGTCCAACGCTGAGCAATTACGCATTGTCAGTGCCGGTGTGTATCAGGGTATCAATGGGCTGGGCGCCAAGACTGAAAGTAACTTGACCGGCAATCACTATGACTTGGACTTCTTCCGGCTGCGTGTCTCTGGGGTACAAAGTGACACGTTATTTGAACATTGGCAGGGTGTAATGTCGGGCGCGTTGTATTGGAGTGACGACAGTTTGCCTGACAGTGAACGCGCTGTATTTGGTGGTCAAAATTTTGGCCGCGGTTATCCCGACGATCAAGCGTCGGGTGATAAAGGCTGGGGCGTGGCCTATGAAGTCAATTACAGTTTCGAGCGCGACGGCGCGTGGGTGAAACTGTTACAGCCTTATGTGGTGTTGGACAGGGCTAAAACGTGGTTTAACGAACTTCCGCTTAAAGGGGCTGATATGTCTTCAGCGGCCGTTGGGCTGCGTTTTGGTGATAAACGCTACTACAACGTTTCGCTGGAGGTGGCCAAGCCGATGTCGGATATAGCACTGGATAGCTTTAATCGTCGCCCACGTTATACCTTGAGCTTTAGTTATCAGTTATAAACATCGACCTGTAGGCGCGAGCGTGCTCGCGATCTTTTAAATTCACAAAAGATCGCGAGCACGCTGGCGTCTACAATCATGTTTTTTAAATGTGCGAATAAGCGATTAATTAAGACTTAACCGCCTGCAATGCGGGAGCGGGGAATAAGTAATTGAGGGTGTTAATCAAGCGGGCGTGATAGATAGGTTTGTGAAACAAGTCCAAGACCTGCAAACGCAGCAGGTCACTGACATCGTCCATGTTGGCGTGGCCGGAGACAACGATCACCGGCAAGTGTTGTCGAGCGGTGTGGGTGCGTAGGCGCTGAATCAACGCAATGCCGCTGGCTTCAGGCATGCGCAGGTCAGTAATGACCAGCGCAATGTCCGGGTGCTCGGTCAACTGCTGAAGGGCGAGTGTGACTGATGTTGCACTAAAGCAACAAAAGCCCTCGCCCTTCAGTAGTTCGGCCAGTTCAAGCAGTGCGTCTTCTTCGTCGTCGACCAAAAGAAGTTGTTGGCGTGACGAAGAATGGAACATGCAGAGTGCTCCCAAAAGATAAAGTTTAAGCGGTTGTAAGTCCGGTTGTGATTTTGGTGAATATACTGGTGACTTCAGTTTGTACAGCCGGTGACAGTCCCGCAATGACCACCGCGACCATGGCCGCAATAATAGCGTACTCAATACCCGAAGCGCCTTCTGTTCGCTTCGCAAACAATTTGGCTTGCCGTACCAAGAAGGTTTGGGCCGGGACATACACCTTAAGCACTGTATTTAAAAGCATCTGACATCTCCTTGCTGCGCCGGGGGAGGGCACTGCATCGCCGTGATACTGCGTGGTTGCTGTTTGCAGTTGCAGAATTGGCGATAGTCGAGAGTTTGGCAACTGTAAAAAGTGACTAATTATAAAGTATTAACGCTAAAGAAGAAGTGTGTGATGTTTAACGGTTTAATCCAAGCGTTTAATTTAAGTGTTTAGAGGTGTTGTGTGTTTTTTTAGTTCCGTTAATGGCAATTTTATTGGCCTGCGCTATTTTCAAATTGCGAAAAGGTTGTATCACTATCGCCCGCTCATGGCGGCTTGAGTGCAAATGGATTGTTGATAGGTTTGAAGTGCGCAATGGAAGAGGATGTATATGAGCAATCGACGTAGTTTGATCTTGGCCGCCATCCTGTTTGTTGGAGCGCTCATTGCAGGTTATTGGGGCCTGGTCTTAAGTCGGCAGCAACCTGTTGCTGCTGTTCCGGTGACTCAGGTGGTTGAAAACGGTGTGGCGGCGGTTGAAGACAAAACCCTTCAGCCTGTGGTGGTGTTAAGTCGCGATGTGCCGCCCAATGTGGCGTTGAAAGCGGATGACTTGGTTTTGGAAAAACTGCACACCGCCCCCGTTGGCAGTCTCGCCACGATTGATCAGGCCGTGGGTCGCACCCCATGGCGTGGTTTGAGTGCTGGCACTTGGCTTAATGAGCAGAGTTTTGAGGCGGGCGGGCCGTTGGCGCGGATGATTCGCCCCAATGAGCGCGCACTGGCCGTCGCTATAGACGAAGTGACAGGGGCAGGCGGGCAGTTAACGCCGGGTGATTACGTCGACATCGTGTTGTTTTTGCCTCAAGACATGGCCAACCCGGAACAGTCTGCACAGGTGGTATTGCCCGCCGTTCGCGTGCTCAGCGTGGGTGAAGAGCTGGGTTTGACCAGTGATGGTCAGCCGGCCAGCCCACCCTTGAATGCCGAAGAGGCCCTCAAACAGTCGCAGCGCCGGATCAACGCACGTACTGCGGTGCTCGCGGTTCCCGAACCGTTACTCAACCAACTGATGCTGGCGACCCAGGCCGGTAAGTTGCGTTTGGCAGTACGCAGTGCACAGGAACAGCGCTTGAGTAAGTACTGGGCAGGCGAAGACGTCGCCGCAAACAACCTCGATAACGCTAAGCGCAGCCTCTATCAGTTCAATCAATTGGCCATGACCCCGCCGGTACGGACCCCGGTCGCCACTGGCTCAGGCGTGCCCCGGGCACGCGGCATCGAAATTATTCGTGGCAATCAAGCGGCTCAGCAGCCTGCTCAATAAGTTGCTCACTCTAAAAGCCTGATCTACAAGGAAGCCCAGCATGAGCCTTCGTTGCGTAGCGCTGTACAAGCGAGTTGTCTGGACCTTGGTCTTAAGCAGCTTGCCTTTGGAAATGGCTTTGGCCGCCTCGGGCAATTGCGCCGCACTCGGGCAGTTGCCCACGGTGTTGGAAGTGGCTCAAGGCGCCCAGCACGCCCTCAATTCCCCGGTCACTATTTCGCGTATTGCCGTGGGCGATCCCTCGGTGGCCGATGTGCAGGCCAGTGGCAGTCAGGCTTTTTTACTGACGGGCGTGGCGCCGGGCACTACCAGCCTGATGGTCTGGACTGCCTGCTCGACAGCGCCGCGCCAAAGCATGGTGTTCGTTAAAGGTAAAGCCACCGAGAGTTTGACCAGTGTCTCAGTACCTCCTTCGGCAGATCCCTCTTTATCCAGCCAAGTGCAAACCGACATTCGCTTTGTCGAAGTCAGCCGCACCAAGCTGCAAGAAGCCAGCACCTCTATTTTTGGCATGGGCAAAGATTTTCTGTTGGGCTCGCCTGGTTCCTTTATCAGCGGTGCGGATAACATCATTACCGGTGGCCCTCTGGCCAATAACGCCTCCTTCAACATCGGCTTTGGTGGCGGTCGGGTCAGGGCCATGATCAACGCGCTGGAAGGCAGCGGTTTTGCTTACACCTTGGCGCGCCCCAGCTTGGTAGCACTCAGTGGGCAAAGCGCGACGTTTCTGGCAGGCGGTGAAGTGCCTATTCCGGTGCCCAGCAGTGGCAGCGACAACGTTTCAATTGAATACAAGGAATTTGGTATTCGCCTCACGCTGACCCCGACCGTGGTCGGACGTGACCGGATATTGCTGAAAGTGGCGCCCGAAGTCAGCGAACTGGACTACACCAATGCGGTGAACATCGCCGGGACGTTAGTGCCAGGGCTTAACGTACGGCGTACCGATACCAGCATCTCTTTGGCTGACGGCGAGAGCTTTGTGATCAGTGGTTTGATCAGTTCGCGCAACACCGCGCAGGTCAGTAAATTTCCGGGGTTGGGAGACATACCGATACTGGGCGCGTTTTTCCGCGACTCCAATATCAACCGCGAAGACAAGGAGTTGCTGATGATCGTGACCCCGCATCTGGTTCAACCGTTGGCGGCCAATGCCCAACTGCCCAACTTGCCCGGCGAGAATCTGCGCGATTACGACCCTAACTGGTATCGCTTATTTTTCCTGGAGAACGGCTCATTCAATAGCCGTAGTGGGTTATCCCAATGAGCCAGAGCCTGAGCCAGACGTTTCTCGCGCTCACGCGCAATGACACCGACCTTGAATGGTTACAGGGCGCGTTGGCCCCGTTGGGGCAAGTGGTCGGCGCGGGCAGCAGCAGTTTGGATGAGTTGCTGGCGCTGATCGACGTGACCTTCGCCGGTTTGGTGTTTGTGGGGCTGGACCGCGAAAAAGTGGTGGCCCAGTGTGCGCTGATCGAAGGCGCGCTGGAGGCCAAACCGATGCTGGCCATTGTCGCGCTGGGCGACGGCATGGATAACCAGTTAGTCCTCAATGCCATGCGTGCCGGGGCCCGGGATTTTGTCGCCTATGGCTCACGCTCCAGTGAAGTCGCGGGGTTGGTCAGGCGCTTGAGTAAGCGCTTACCGCCCACTACGCCGAACACTGAACTGGGCGGCCTTTCAGTGTTGTTCAGTGCGCAGTGCAATGCCGATGGCGCTTTGCTTGCCAGCCATTTGGGCCTCGAAGTGCAAAAGAGCGGGCAAAAAACCCTGCTTCTGGATTTGGGCATTCCGCGGGGCGACGGGCTGGCGTTGCTGGGGCTTGAAAGTACGTTTTTTTTTGGTGACGCCCTGCGCCATTTGCGGCGGCTGGACAGCACGCTGATCGACAGTGCGTTTAGCAGTGCCGCCGGCGGTATGCGGGTGTTGGCTTCCAGTACCAGCGACGAACCGGTTGAGCACACCAGTGCCGCCGAGTTGTACATGCTACTCAGCGCGTTGCGTCAGCACTTCCAGCACATCGTGGTGAACCTCACCGGGCAACCCGACAGTGAAGCCTTGCGCACGTTCGTCAGCCATTGCGACAAATTGCTCTGGTACACCGATCAAAACGTGCTCGATTGCCGACGCAACTTGGACGTACTGAGTGTGTGGCGCGCCAAGGGCATGAAGCTGGAGCACGCGGCTTTAGTGGTCGACCGTTACCTGCGAGGGATTGCGCCGAATGCCGATGCACTGGCCAAAAGCTTTGGTTTTCCGGTGTTGGCGACGTTTCCACTGAGCCTTGAACTACGCATTAACGCTAAAAATCAGGCGGTGACGCTCTATGAGTTAGGCCCTCGCGAGGCATTGAGCCAAGGTCTGAAAAAACTCGGTGCCCATTTAGCGACGCGATCGCAATTGCCGGGGCAGTCTCCTGCGGCCAACGGTAAATGGCTGAATCGCTTGTGGGGGGCAAAATGAACCACGAACAGCTATTTGGCTCTGGCTTATACAAAGACGGGCAGGCCGACCACGACGGTCTGAAACTGGTACTGCACCGCTACATCATTGATGCCATTGAGGAGAGCGGTAAAAACCTGCTGGAAGGTTCGCGTCAGCTCTTGTCGCAGTTCGTTACCGACCGGGTGGCCGAGTATGTGTCGCGCTTGCACTTGGCCATTTCGCGCTACGAGATGGAGCGTCTGGCCGAAGAGATCGTCGACGAACTGACAGGTTTCGGACCGCTTGAAGTGCTGCGGCGTGACGCGGCGGTGACGGAAATCTTGGTCAACGGCCCACATCGGGTGTTTGTCGAACGTGCGGG
Source organism: Pseudomonas endophytica (assembly GCF_001411475.1). Lineage (GTDB taxonomy): Bacteria > Pseudomonadota > Gammaproteobacteria > Pseudomonadales > Pseudomonadaceae > Aquipseudomonas > Aquipseudomonas endophytica. The sequence goes on from NZ_LLWH01000190.1 coordinate 7,886, forward strand.
TATTTTGAGCCAGAGCGATCTGCGCTTTATCGACGATCACCATGTTGAACGGGTGATGCAGCGCATTTTGGCACCGCTGGGTCGGCGTCTCGATGAGTCGTCACCGATGGTCGATGCGCGTCTGCCTGATGGCAGCCGGGTGAATGCGATCATCCCGCCCATCGCATTGGACGGCCCCTGCCTGTCGATTCGTAAGTTTCGTAAGGACATGCTTAAAAGCAGCGACTTGGTGGCGATGCAAACCATTGATCAGGCGATCTATGAATTTTTCGAGATGGCGGTGGGTAAGCGTTGCAACGTACTGATCAGCGGCGGTACGGGCACGGGCAAAACCACGTTGTTGAACATCTTGAGCCAGTTGATCAACCCCCATGAGCGTTTGGTGACCATTGAGGATGTGGCCGAATTGCAACTCGCCCACCCGCATGTGGTTCGCCTAGAAACCCGACCGCCGAACGCCGAAGGGCATGGCGAGGTTAAATCCAGTGACCTGATTCGTAACGCCCTGCGGATGCGCCCGGACCGCATCATCCTCGGTGAGATTCGCGGCGTGGAAGTACTCGATGTATTAACGGCCATGAACACCGGTCACGATGGTTCCATGAGCACGGTGCACGCCAACACCGCGCAAGATGCCTTGCTGCGTCTGGAGACGCTGGTCGGTCTGACCGGGCGCACGGTGGCCGAAAAAACCCTGCGTCAAATGATCTGCGCCGCGCTGGACATCATCATCCAGCTCACGCGCATGCCCGATGGTCGGCGCTGTGTCAGTGAGGTGTTAGAGGTGGTAGGTGTGCGTGACGATGTGTATGTCACCAATACGTTGTTCCGACTTTGCGATCAGTTTCATGATGTTCGGACTGTCGATGCACGTCGCCTACCGTGCCTTACGAGATCCCGCCGCGGGACGGGTACTGGGGCGTTTGACCGAAGGTGTGCCGCAGCCGCTAGAGAAAGCGCCGGGTGTCGAGTGGCTTGACCGCGCCTTCTTGCAAGCGGGGCTGGGGCGCCCCTCTGAGCGACTGGGCCTATGGTTGAGCCTTTGGCTGGGAGTAGCGCTGTTGGCGGGGTTGCTCGGTGGCTGGGTGTTCTTGCTCGCATTCTTGGTGCTACCGCCCGTGTTGCTGAAGCTGATTGTCAGTTGGCTTTACCAACGGCGGGTGCGGCGCATGGTGGAGCAACTACCGCAGTTACTGGATCACAGCGTGCGCAGTTTGAAAGCGGGTCGGACCTTGGCCGATGCCGTATTAACCGCCATTGAGGCGGCCAGTGACCCGCTCAAAAGCGCTATCAGCCGGGTGTCGCGCAACGTGCAGTTGGGGGTCAGTTTGCCCGACGCCGTACAGGATTTTGCCGAGCTGTATGAGCGCGATGAGTTCCGCATGTTCGCCCTCGGGCTGAAAGTTAACCATCGCTATGGTGGCAATGCCAGTGAGCTGCTGAACAACCTGATCGTGTTGATTCGTGAGCGTGAGTCAGGGGCCCGCAAGCTCAAAGCTATGACCGGTGAAACCCGAGTTACTGCATGGGTGTTGGGGCTGTTGCCGATGTTGGTGGTGGGCTACTTCCTGCTCACCAACCCGGGCTACATGCTCAAAATGTGGCACGACGCAGGCGGTCAGCACATGTTGTTGATGGCGTTTGGCATGCAAGTACTCGGAAGTTTTGCGCTCTGGCGCATGGTGCGGAGCGTATGACATGGCCTATGTAATCTGTGCAGCTTTGCTACTCGGCGCCGTGGCGTTGTTGATCAGTAACGTGATTCAAGAGCGCTTGCGCCAGCAGCGGGTGATGCAACGCCTGGACGGTGAAAAAACCGGGCCCAGCAAGCTCAGTCTGTGGATGCGTGCGGTGGGCAATAGCAGTGCCGGGCAGCGCTCGGTGTCTATGGACACGGAAACTCAAACGCTGCTCAACCGCGTGGGCTGGCGTACGGCCAGTCAGCGTTCATTGTTTGCCGCGTTTCAGATAGGCACGCCGCTGGCGTTGGCCGGGCTGGTTTTTTTAGGGCACGAGGTGTTCTTCCCGCGCTCAGGCAATTTGCTGGTTGTACTGTTGTGTGGTTTGGCAGTGGGCTATTTGCTCCCTAAACGAATGCTGGCCTACGCGGCGAAAAAGCGGCAGCAAGACGTCGCCATCGAGGTGTCGACCTTTATCCCTTTGCTGCGCATTTTGTTTGAATCGGGCATGGCGGTTGAGCAGGCTCTACGGGTACTCAGTACAGAGGGGCGGCAACTATTACCCGTGCTTACGGGGGAGTTGCGGGTGGTGCTGGCGCGCGTGGATTCGGGGTTGGAGTTGAGCCAAGAACTCAACAAAACCGCGAGTTTGTTGGATGTCGATGAGTTCAATGACACCTGCGTGATTCTTCAACAATTGATTCAACAAGGCGGCGGGGCAATGAAGTCTTTGCAGTCGCTTAAAGAGCTGCTTGATGACCGGCGTATGACACGCATGGAGGAATACATCTCCAAAATGTCCGCCAAGATGTCGGTGGTGATGATGGCGTTTTTGTTTCCGGCGCTAATGATTGTGCTCGCAGGCCCGAGCTTTGTTGCTATCTCCCGAGCGTTTACTTCCTGACCTGGAGTCTGTCTATGAAAGCCATCATCGCGGTAGGTGTGTTGTTGATGTTGGGAGGGTGCGCCACAGGTGGGCAAAGCACACTGCCATGGTTAGCCGTAACGGATAGCAAATGCGCCGCATTGAGCGCGGATCAAGAGCTGTCGATGAACTTGGCTGACGACATGGCCAAGGAGGGCAAGCTGCACGCCAGCCTGGCGAACTTGCAAAGCTTGCCGGAGCGCTACGAGCAGGTGCAGTTGCGCAAGGCGCGGATCTATCGCCAATTAGGGCGCGCTGAGGCCGAGCCGTTGTATCAAGGGTTGCTCGGCACCTGTTTGAGTGCTGAAGGTGACCACGGGTTGGGCCAATTAGCCGCCGCTCGAGGCGATAACACCTTGGCAGCTTCTTATCTGGAGCGTGCAGCGAAGGCGGCGCCCACCGATGGGAAAATCCGCAATGACTTGGGCGTGGTCTACCTCAATCAGTTGCGAGTCGATGATGCGCGTTTCGAGTTTTTGACGGCCTTGGAGCTTAAGCAAGCGGACTCTCTGGTCGCGCTGAATCTGGTGACGTTGTTGATCTATCAAGACCAGTGGAAGCAGGCCGCCGAACTGGTGACGCGTGCAGGGTTAACCCCCGATCAAGTCAGCGATGCTCAACGTAGGGCGCAAGCTCTTAAAACCCAGACCAGCCCTGCCAGCAATCACGTGGCAGCGATCAAATAATGCGTTGGAGGTAGGCCATGAAACTGTTTATTCGCGTGGGTGTTGTGCTGGCCATGATGCCGTTGGGCGCCTTGGCCATTGAGCCGGGGCCGTTGGCCAAAAATCAACAAGACACCGAAAACTGGTTACAGCTGCAAATCAGTGGCAAGGCCCAGTCGCCGGTACGCCAAGTCGTGACCCCGGCCGAGCGTGAGCGCAGCCTGCAACGCTGGCTAGACAGCTACAACCACCCCATCCCTGAGTATTACAAGCAGGACGAGGGCGGGCGCGCTAAACAAGAGTGAGTCAGGTTTCCTCGCTCCGACAGGTCGCTTGCGCGGGAGGGACTGGTTGCGTCGTCGGTTGGCTAGCGGCGTTGGGGTACAGGGCGAGAGCCAGTTGGGTGCGGTTGTGCATGTGGGTCAGTCGCAGCACTTGTGACACGTAGAGCTTGACCGTGTTTTCGGTGATGCCTAGGTCACAGGCGATTTGGTAGTTGGTTTGGCCTTTGCCGACCAGCCGAGCGACATCCTGTTGGCGCGGTGACAGTTGTTTGAGTATTGACGGGATTGGAGCCTGGACCTTGCTTGGCTCCTGAGGCGCAGGAGGCTCGATCGACTCGGCGTGCAGTACGGACGCCATGTCGTGATAAAGCCCATCGATGGACGCGGCTAAAAACTGCATTTTTTGATTGAGATGGCCCAGATGCTCAGTTTTTTTACGCTCTTGCAGCAGCGCGTCCTGACGCTGAATGCCTTCAAGCAGTTCATTCAGGTCAACCGGCTTTTGGTAGTAGTCGGCAATGCCAATGCGCAAGGCTTTGATCACGTCCTGTTTATCGGCTTGGCCGGTCAGCAAGATGGTTTCAAACAAGCGGTATTTGCCAGCGATTTTTTGCAGGTATTGCGTGAGTTCGATGCCGTTCATGTCGGGCATGTGCAAGTCGCAGAGCACCAAGCTGATCTCGGGGTCGGCGACAAACGCGTCAATGGCTTCATGACTGGATACACAAGGAACACAACGATAACCGCTGCTTTCAAGGAATTCGCTGAGTTCTTCGACGATCAAGGGTTGGTCATCGACGACAAGTACTTTTACGTTTGGGGTGAGCTTGTTCATGCGCTACTCCATCCCTGGCAAGCGAATTTAGGGCGCCGCAATCAATTGTATTTATTAATCGCGGGAGTTTTAAAACATAGACCTTGTTTTGTGTGCTGTACATGAAATACAGCCGAGTTTGTAACTAGGATGTAAACAGAATAGTCAGGCTGAAGCCGCAGAGCAAAAACGGTGCGAAGGGTAGTTTTGTGGCGGTGTGTGCGGCGGGTTGCAGAGGGGCAGGAGTAAGGCGTTGATTAAAAAGGAAAAGAATTTTTGGAACTAGCCAGAACCACAGCCCGGCGCTGATGCCCGCGCCGATAACGGTGCCTAGCAGGGTTGGACGATCGGCGGCCAGCGCCAAGGCGGCTAATAATTTGACGTCGCCCGCGCCCAGCTTGTTCAACGCATAACCGGGGAGGGTCAGGACCAAGGCAATCAGCAGCGCCCAGCCACCTTCACTGGCGCTCGCCCCCAGCCACGTGTGACCGGTCCAGAGCATGTACAGCAGCGCCAGCGCGGCGGCACCAACGGTCAAGCTATTAGCGATGTGACGCTGAATGAAGTCTTGGATAGCGCACGCGAAGAACCACAGAAAGACGACCAGAAGATGCATCACGGATCGAATGCCCCTTTTTTATCAGTGGCGCCAGAATGACATCACTTCCATTGGCAGGGTAGACGCAGTCATGAAAGTCAAACTTCCCCAACAGCAAAAAGGTGCCGTCGCGATTGAATTTGCGCTGGTGTTTGTGGTGTTTTTCGCAGTCCTCTACGGGGTTATCAGCTACAGCTTGCCGCTGCTGCTCGTACAGTCATTCAACCATTCGACGGCTGAAGCGGTGCGACGTAGCGTGGCTGTTGATCCGACATCACTTACGGATGTGGCCTACAAAAAAGCCGTAGAAGACGTGGCGACAGGGGTGCTGAACGACAAGCTGTCTTGGGTGCCGAGTGGGATTGAAGGGTCTATCCAAAAAGTAGCTGCCTACGACCCCGCGACCAAACTACTGACAGTTACCGTCACGCTGCCAGCCGATGAGTTGAGCAACATCATGCCGGTGCTTAAGTTGCCCGGTATCACCGTGCCCAGCCTGCCTGAGAAGTTAACCGCCCAATCGAGTCTGCAATTTTGAGCCGCGATGATCGGTTGTTCGAGCGTTTGCAGGGGCGGCCACACCCGCAATTGCCGGAGTTTTCGGGCCAGCCATTGGGGGCTGACGCGTGCATTCAGTTGGTGCTTGATCAGCGCGGCTACGTGATAGAAACCCACGGGCTACAACGTTATGGGCTGGCACGCAGCGCCAGTGATGGCGCTGCGCGATTGTTGCGCGATTACATGGTGCCGGGTAGCACGCTGGCGCTGGAAGGCGTCCCGGCGGACTGGCTCGGGCATAGCCTTGATCTGGACTTCCAATGTGCTGGCCTGCGGGTGTTGCAGACCCGGGGTTGGGTGCAACCGCAGGCTGACGGCTGGCTCCTACAGCTGCTGGATATCAGTGATTTAAAGTTCGACAGCCAGCAAGGCCGCTATCGAGAACAATTCACACAACTCACCTTGCGGCTGGCTGAGCAACTGCGCCAATGCAGTTTTTTACGCTTGGCCGAGGTCGCGCAAGAAACCTTGCAGAGTATTGCCCAACAAGGGCGCGTGCCCTGCATGGCCGTGGCTATTCGCACGCAGGGTTCGTCGGGCTGGTCTATCCACAGTGCCTACCACGCGTTTGATGCCCCTCAGCTTTGGATCGCAGGGCAATCGCTGGGTGATCCCTTCGCCCATCTCAGCGTCACTTGCGCGCAGCGTGTCGAGCGCGATGCCCATCAGCGGCTCAACGACTTGTTCGGCAATGCGGACGGCCTGCTGGTGCCTTATTGCGACCAACAGGGGTTGTCGGCGTGGCTGTTGCTCGGGTTTTACCCCGTCTCGTTGCATGGCCCGAACATGGGCGCCAGCGACTGGCAGCACGTTTGTGTCGGTGTGGTCGGGCCGTTGCTGAGTCGCTTGCGTGAGCATGAACACACGCTGCACAACGAGCGCACCCAAGCCCTGCAAGCGTTGCTTGGCGCGGGTTGGTGGGAATGGTCGACGCTCGATCAGCAGCTAGCGTTGGCGCCGCAGTTGGCGGCGAATCTGTTGGCTGCGGGCACGCCCCAAGCCCTGACACGTGATACTTGGCTGGCGCTGTTCCACCCTGCGGATCGTGATGAGTTGAGCAGTGGCTTCAATGAACTGCTGGAACACGGCAAAACGTTGTCGATCTGTGCGCGGCTGCATCAGCCGCGCAGTGATGGCCCTGCCGTCTGGTATCGGATACAAGGCCAAGTCATCGGCACGGGCCTTGAGCGGCGGGTTGTAGGTTTTATGCTGGACATCAGTGACATCAAAAATCAGCAACACAACGCCGCCGCGGCGCATGCTCGATTAGACAATTTGATCGCCAGTTCACCCGCGGTCATTTATGTACAGCGGTATGAGGAAGGGGCGCTGGTGCCGGCATTTTTCAGCGCTAGCCTGCAACCGCTACTGGGCTGGACGTTGGCTGAGAGCCAAGGCGCTGAACTGATCGAATGGATCCACCCAGATGATCGCCCCCAGTACTTTGAACGCAGCCGCCGGTTGTTGCGCGAAGGCAGTACGCGTAGCCGTTATCGCCTGCGAGATCGAGACGGGCACTATCACTGGTTGTTAGACGAAGCCAAGTTATTGCGTGATGACGTGGGCCTGCCGGTCGAAGTGGTGGGTTTATGGCTGGATGTTACCGAAGCGACTGAGGCCGCTGAGCGGATCAAACGCAGTGAAGAGCGCTACCGGATTTTGGTCGAGGATTCCCCCGCCATGATCTGCCGCTATCTTCCGGACTTAACCCTGACCTTTGGCAATCAACCGCTGGCCAGGTACTTGGGGTGTGCGCCGCAAGCACTGCCGGGAATCAACTTGGGCAGTTGGCTGTCGACCGAGCAGCGCACAGCGTTTATTCAGCGCATTGCAAAATTAAGCCCTGAACACCCGGTGAGCGCGGCTGAAGTCAGCCTGCAACTGCCGGGGCGTGAGTACGCGTGGTGGGTGTGGTCGGATCGCGGCGTGTTTGATGCCCAAGGTCAATTGATCGAAGTTCAGGCGGTGGGCCGCGACAACACCGAGGTTCGCCGCTCGCAACAGCAATTGACCCAAAGCGCCAAAATGGCCACGTTGGGTGAAATGGCCACGGGCTTGGCACATGAAATCAACCAGCCGTTATATGTCATGCGTATGGCCATTACCAATGTGCTCAAACGCCTGAGCAACGGCGAGGTGGACTCCGATTACCTGCAAGACAAACTCACCCGCATTGATACCCAAGTGCAGCGGGCGGCGCGGACGGTGGAGCATATGTGTGTGTTTGGGCGTCGCTCTGAGGTGGAGCAGCAAACCTTTAACCCGGTGCAGGCGCTGGAAGGCTCTTTGGCCTTGTTGCGCGAAGGCCTGCACGGCAAAGGGATCCAGTTACGCAGTGAGGGGATGACCGGTTCGTTGTGGGTGTGCGGTTACACCGATCAGTTAGAGCAAGTGTTGATTAACCTGTTGGTCAATGCCCGCGATGCGCTGATGAGCAAGCGCGAAACCGATCGTGACTTCACACCCTGGATCAGCCTCAGCGCAAACGCGCACGCCAACCGTGTGCAGTTATGGATTGAAGACAATGCGGGCGGTATTGATCCGTTGCTGCTAGAGCGGATCTTCGAACCGTTCTTTACCACCAAACCGATTGGCTCAGGCACTGGGCTGGGGTTGTCCGTGAGCTACGACATCATTGACAAAATGGGTGGCCAATTGAGTGTCAGCAACACCGGGCACGGCGCCCGGTTTTGCGTGGAGTTGCCTAGGGTTGAACTGGCGGGCGAGTCAAAGGACTAGTTGGGCGCGACCGCCTTCGTTGCAGGAAAGGTTAGCGCCAATATCTGCGTTGCCTAAGTTGATGCCCAATGCTTTCAACAGCGTGTTAACGATGGGATCTAACAACGGCGCTAACAGGCTTTTAAAGGCGGTTGTGAGGGTGCCGATAAGTTGATTGACCAAGGTGGACACGGTGTTAAGCAGGTCACCGGTGACGGTTTTGCCGGGCGGTGGTGTGTAAGAGGTTTCAACATGCCCGGCGAGACCGTTTCCAAGCTTGGCGATGATGTCTTTGATATCAGTGCTTTTGTAGTAAGGCGCCAACCCCATCTTAGGTAGAGTCGCTGGCGAGGTCAGGGTTGAGGTGTAAACGATGTCTTGCGCAGCGCTGCTAATACTGGTTGAAGCCTTCACGTTGAAACTGCCTGCCTTACCCTCCACCGTGTTGCAAATTAACCCCGCGAGGCCACAGGTTTTAACGTCCATATTGATGAGCTTCACCGGGCTGATGATTAAGTTGCCATCGTCGTCTTGAGGGGGGAAGGCCACAGTATTTGAACCTTGGCCAATGCTGACTTTGGCCAGCGAGGTTGAGCCGCGTACGGTTAAGCTTTTGGAGCCGTCAGATGCGCATTTGAAGTCTGTGACGTAACCACTGGCACTGGCGGCTTCGACATAAACATCTAGGGCCGAGGCAATACTGAGCTGTGCCGACTCACATGAGACGAGGCACTTAATGGCGTCTATCACATTAAGGCCAAGCAGTTTTTTGACCACCTCTAATACAGTGGACAGCACACTGGTCAGGGCATCCGTGAGGGGCTTTAGTGTTCTGACAATCGCAAGATCAAGATGAACCCTCGTTTGAACTTGCGCCGTTTTGATAAATATCTGGTTGGGGCCTGTCGGGTTGGCTTTTGCCAACGCCGGATTACCCGCGATGGACAGTTGGGGTGGTTCAATCACTTTGAGATAAACAGTGGCGTTACCAATCAGCGGAATAGTGGTGTTAAGGGTCGCTGTTGCAGCGCTGTTGCCATTGGCCAGTTGCACAATGCCTTGTAATAGTTCAAAGGCAGTCAAGTCTGCATTAAGACCTGCGCGGGGTGTGCCGTTTTGAATGTTAAATAAGTCGCCCAGTTTTAATAGTTGTGTATTACTCGCAATGGCACGTATCGCTTTAACACCATTTAGAGCCACCGTGGCGCCCGGGCCGTTTTTTTCTAGGACGTGGATGGCGGCATCTAACAGCTGAGTTAATCGCAGGTCTGAATTCAGTAGTGCGTTGTAGTCGCCTGCCGTGGCGCCGACGTCAATGGCCAGTTGGTCGAGGTAGCTCAGCAAGTTGATATGGGTGGCGGCCAACCCTTGCCAAGACACAGTGCTGAGATTCACGGTGCCACCCAACAGACCGCCGACCAGCGCGTTAAGCAGGGGAGAGTTAGCGCTGTTGATATCCAGCAGCGAGCTTCGAATGGTGAGCATGGCCAGAGGCGCCCCGGCAATCGTTCCCACCGCACTGGCTGTCAAAGGCGTATCAAGCTCAATCTTCTGCTCACTCAGCAAGTTCCATAAACCCCCGGCCACACTGGTTTGTACGGTCTTGGTCGCAATCACCCGGATGGCGCTGGATTGGTTAGCGTCGGCTTTGAACGTGCGCAGGTTGTCAGCGCCAGTCACCAAGGTGCCGCAGGTAGGGGTGATGGTGTTGGCCCCGCCTGGGGTGAAGTTGTTATGGCTGGCGCTGTTGTTGACGTAGGTGCTGGCCGTGCCCGTGGCGCAACTGCCGCCTCGGGTCACGGCCTCAAGCGCGGCCATGTCGGCGACGCGTTGTAACTTGCGTTGTTCCAGATACAAGCGACCGCTGTCGATCACCAATAACATGAATAACAACGCCATGCCGAGGGTGATGGCCGCGACTAAACCGATTGCACCGCGTTGTTGCCCAGGTGCAGTGAAGTGAACGCCACGTAATTGGGGAAACATCGAACACTCCTGAGGCTGGAACAATGCCCAGCGCGACCGCTCAAAAATTAAATCGAGTGTAGTCAAGAAGTGATTGTTGCGAGGCGAAGTTAATCTTTTATAGCGAGGAAATGAGCGAAAAAACCAATAATTAGATAAAGGGTGCGAGGGTGTAATCGAGAAGCCCAACTGAGTCACTAAAGTATTAATACTTCACAATTAACTACTTTGTGAGTCAGTTGGGTTTATCTGATCATTACTTTACTTCGGTGGATAGTTACTCATGATTTCATTAACAGCCTTGGAAATCGCAGCGCTGCGTTCTGCGGGCGTGGCATCTTGATCGACGATCTTCTCGGCGCTCCCCCGCCAAACTAACTTGCCGTCTTTGGCATCAATCAGGTCAACCTGTAAGGTCCCGACTTGGTACTCCACATTGCGGGTTTCGGCATAGGCTGGCCCACCCCAATAACCTCCCCACGGGCCGCCCCATGGTCCCGCCCACGGCCCACCCCATGGGCCCGCGTCATAACTGTAGTGAGTGACCTGCTCTTGACGATTGGCAACCACCAGATAGGTTTGCACCCATAAATCGGGCTTAGCACTGGGTGCGGCTTGGGTCAGGCCACGCTGATCTAGTTGGCTGCTCAAAGCCATGACGACGCGTTGGGCGGTCAGGCCATTTTTGACCATAGGGGTGTCAGGTAAGAACTGGACGGCTGGGTCTTTCCAACCCCAGGTTCGAAACTGGGCAAAATCGACCGCCGGGTTGTAGTCGTGGGTCACCTGTATGCTGTTACATGCGCTAAGCAGCAGGGCCATTCCCAGTAAAGCAATGCGTCTTAACATGATGATTCTCCGCTTAAACAATCAGTGTTAATGGGGAGGATAAGCCTGCACTGCCTTGTTCAGTGATTCGCGCAGGGCGTCACTGCGTTCGCTCAGGCTGCCTTTACTACTGGTTTCTGCACTCGAACTCCAGACCGGCTGACCTGTTTTTGCGTCATACAGGTTGAGCCGCACGACCATCACTTCGACTTCGTAGGTGCGAACAACCGGCACGCTGCTGTACATGCCGTACTGGTTGCCATAGCGACCATAACGGTCGCCGTACATGCCGCCATAACCATAGTCGTCCTGAACCTGACGCAGACGTTTTTCTGTGTGCAGATCGGCACTCACCCACAGATCGGCGGGTCGATTCGGCTGTGTAGGCCGCAACCCACGTTGGTCCAGGGCATTGCTGACGGCTTCCGCGATTTGTGCCGAATCGGCCCACGCTGACCCTGCTGGCAGGCGGCCATTAAGCCAGCTCCAGCTTTGGTAGCGGGCGTAATCCCGGGGTGGCGCCGGGTAGGCGCTCAAGTCCACGGTGTTGGCCGCCTGCGCTGGCGCGGGCGGGATGGGCAGGCCGCTGGCGGTGTAAGGGTTGGGGCTTTGGCAGGCAGCCAGCCCCAAGGTTAAAACGAGCAAGGCAACGCGGCGATACATCATGTTCTCCCCATGCCGATGATTAAACCGGGCGGCATACCCAGTGCAGATAACGGCCCAACCCGGCAAACGCAGGATGACGGCGGTGGGCTAGTTCCATTTCGACCAGTGCTTCAAGCTCGGCGCGGGCTTGAAACTCCACTGGCATGTAATCGTGAAACACCCGCACGCCGCTTTGGCTCTGCACCTGCCACAGACCTTCAAGCGCGCTCGCCAGCTCACGTGGATCGAGCGGCTGCTGCGGGGTCAGGCTCTGTTTTTCACCGGCCATCTCGTTCTTACGCATTTTGCGGAAGTGACCTTTAAGCAGGTTGCGATAGATCAGCGCGTCGCGGTTATAAAACGCCAGCGACAGCCAGCCGTCTTTGGCAGTCAGTTGGTGCAAAACCGGCAGAATCGTGTGGGGCTCGGCCAACCACTCCAACACGGCATGGCAGATCACCAGGTCGTACGGTTCAGTCAGTTGCCCCGGCAGTTCTTGCCAAGGTGCTTGGATAAAAGTCCCGGTTTGGCCTGCTTCGGCAAAGCGCTGGCGTGCGCCTTCAAGCATCGGTGCGGCAGGTTCTGCCAGCGTAACGTCATGCCCACGCTCGGCCAGCCACAGCGACATATGGCCCAACCCCGCGCCGATATCCAACACCCTCAGCGGGCGTTGTGGCAACGACTCTTCAAGGTCGGCTTGAAGCACCGCCAGACGAATAGCGCCCTTAGCGCCGCCGTAGATTTTTTCAGCGAAGCGCGTGGCCAGTTGATCGAAGTGACGGTCGCTCATGAGTTGAAACGCCTTTCACTGTCGACCAACTTGCTGCGAACCACTTCGTTCATGTCCAGCCCCAACTCACTGCATAACAGCAGCAGGTACAGCACGATGTCGCCGACCTCTTGCCCCGCGTGGGCCAATTTATCGGCAGGTAATTGGCGTGATTGGTCTTCGCTGAGCCACTGAAAAATTTCCACCAGTTCGGCCATTTCGACGCTGGCCGCCATGGCCAAGTTTTTGGGGCTGTGAAATTGTTTCCAGTCGTTGTTATCGCGAATGCGGTGCAGGCGCTGAGTGAGTTCGTCGAGGTTCATCGGGGTGCGTTCTCCAGAAGGCGTAAAGCTTGCGACCGAATGCCAATTGGTGCAAGTGCCTCTCTATGGATTACCCAATGGGCCGCCATTGCCCGATTAAATGCACCAGTTCCCCCTGCCCATTGAGCTGGAAATCTCCGCTGGAGCCTGCATCGCTGCTCAGCAAAATCACCTCGCTGGGCAAGCGCACCGGCTTTTTAAACGCGACGCTGATCTCGACATTGTCCGCTGGCAAATGCGCGCTCAGTGCGGCCAATGCACGTGCCTTGAGCCACAGACCATGGGCAATCGCGCGGGGCATACCGAACAGTTTGGCGCTGACGGCGCTGAGGTGAATGGGGTTGTAGTCGCCCGAAACCTTGGCGTATTGACGGCCAATATCCGCCGGGGCGTACCAGCGAGTCAGCTCGGTTAAAGGCGGGACGATCAGTGCTGTGCTTTCGGGCACGTCCCCCGGCAATTGAACGCCTTTGCACAGCAACGTGCTGTGTGCCTCCCACAGTGGCCCGAGTTGGTCATCGACGCGTGTCACAACGTCAAAGGTCGCACCCTTAGGGTGTTTTTGCAGGTTGTGCACAAACACACCGACACGCAGCCGCGTCACGCTGCCCATGGGTCGTAAGATTTGGAGCCGATTGGTCAGGTGAATCAGCCCCAGCAGCGGAAAGGGAAAGTCCTTGTCGGTTAGTAACTGCATCTGCAAACCGAACGCCAACACATGGGGATAAGTGGGTGGCAATAACGGGCTAGGTGCAATCCCACAAACGCCACGAAAGGCCGTCAACGACGGTGTGTCGATGTCGATCCAACACCGGAACCCCTTCGTCGGCAGCGTGCTGCCGGTGATTTTTCGTTTGCGTGCCGCTTGCGTGTAAAGCGTAGGCAAATGCGGCGCGGTGCTGAGGTCAAGCCAATCCACAGTCATGCTTCAAGCCCCCAATGCACTTTGCCCACAGACCCGCAGCGCCTGCCCGCTGACGGCACCAGAACCCGGCTGGCCGAGCCAAGCAACGGCTTCGGCAACGTCTTGTGGCAAACCACCTTGGCCCAGCGAGCTCATGCGCCGACCTGCTTCGCGTAGGGCTAGCGGGATGTGCGCGGTCATTTGGGTTTCGATAAAGCCCGGCGCAACGGCGTTGATGCTAATCCCGCGCTCCGCCAGCAGTGGCGCCCACGCGTGGGCCAAGCCAATCAGCCCGGCTTTGCTCGCGGCATAGTTGGTTTGCCCACGATTACCGGCGATTCCGCTGATCGAGGCGAGCAACACCACTCGGCCGTTGTCGCGCAACGTGCCGCTGTCTAGCAGGGCTTTAGTCAGCACTTGAGGGGCGTTGAGGTTGACGGCGAGCACCGCATCCCAAAATTCAGGTGTCATATTGGCCAAGGTTTTGTCGCGAGTAATGCCCGCGTTGTGGACCACGATGTCGATCCCTTCAGGTAAGTATTCGATCAACTGCGCTGGGGCGTCTGCGGCACAAATGTCCAAGGCAATGCTGCGCCCGCCCAAGCGTGCCGCCAGCGCCTCAAGCTCAGTGTTGGCCGACGGTACGTCGAGCAACACCACCTCGGCCCCGTCACGGGCTAACGTTTCGGCAATCGCGGCGCCAATACCGCGAGCAGCCCCAGTGACCAGCGCTGTGCGGCCGCTAAGCGGGCGCGTCCAGTCCTGCACCTGCGTGTCGCATGGGCTAAGGCGCAAGACTTGACCACTGATAAAGGCACTTTTCGGTGAAAGGAAAAACCGCAACGCGCCTTCAAGTTGGTCTTCTGCTCCGTCGTCGATATACAGCAGTTGCAAGGTGCCGCCGCTGCGCAACTCCTTGGCCAGTGATCGAGCAAAGCCTTCGAGCGCGCGCTGCGCACTGGCGGCAAAAGGGTCGCGCTGGGTGTCGGGCGCACGGCCTAGGATCACGATATGCGCGCTTGGAGCCAAGCTGCGCAGCAGTGGCTGAAAGAACTCACGCAATTGCTTGAGCTGATCGGGGTGCAGCAACTCGCTAGCATCAAACACCACGGCTTTGAGCTTGGGGCCTTGGCCGGGGATCCATGGGTTGGCTTCCCACGCGCCGGGGCCATAGCTGAACACAGCATCGGTGAGCTTCGGCGCGATAGCGCCGACGTTGGCTGCCAGAGCGCCGCCGCCGAGTAACAACGCACCTTCTATCGGACGTAAGCGTCCTGCTTGCCAGCGTTCCAGTCGTACCGGCGACGGCAGCCCCAATGCACCGACCAGTCGATGGCCGATAGATGAGTTGGCAAAGTCGATATAACGGTCTGACATGGAACACTCTCCGACAGATGGGGTTCAAAGGGTTGACCACAAACACGTCATGGTCGTTCGTTTTCAGCGATTGAACCTACGCTTGTAACGATCAATGGCCTTGAAAGGATAGGGAGCATCTTATGAGTTTGCGCCGAGTAGCCATCATTGGTGGTAACCGAATTCCATTTGCCCGCTCTAACGGGCCGTACGCGACGGCCAGCAACCAGACGATGTTGACCGCTGCCCTCGAAGGGCTGATCGAACGTTACAACCTGCATGGGTTACGCATGGGCGAAGTAGTGGCCGGGGCGGTACTCAAGGATTCCAGGGACTTTAGCCTGACCCGTGAGTGCGTACTGGGCTCGCGCCTGTCGCCGCAAACCCCGGCCTACGACCTGCAACAAGCCTGCGGGACTGGGCTTGAGGCGGCGTTGCTGGCGGCCAACAAAATTGCTTTGGGGCAGATCGACTGTGCAATTGCCGGAGGCGTAGACAGCGCCTCTAACGTGCCGATTGGCCTGAATGATGGGCTGCGCAAGTGGTTATTGCAGCTCAACCGCACCAAGGCACCGTTGGATAAAGTCAAAGCCTTGTTGCAATTGCGCCCGCAGTTTTTGAAGCCCGCCTTCCCGCGTAACGGCGAACCCCGCACCGGGTTGTCGATGGGCCAGCATTGCGAATTGATGGCGCAGACTTGGCACATCCCTCGAGACGAGCAAGACGCTTTGGCCTTGCACAGCCATCAGGCGTTATCGGCGGCGTATCACGAGGGCTGGCAGGACGATTTGCTTACCCCGTTTTTGGGGCTTGTTCGCGACAACAATCTACGCCCGGAATTGACACTGGAACAGCTAGCAGCGCTTAAACCCGCGTTTGAACGCAGCGCCAAAGGTACGTTGACGGCGGGTAACTCCACACCGCTGACCGATGGAGCATCAGTGGTGTTGCTGGGGAGTGAGGCGTGGGCTAAAGAACGTGGCTTGCCGATATTGGCTTACCTGCGCGATGGTGAAACGGCGGCGGTGGATTTCGTCCACGGAGCTGAAGGGTTGCTGATGGCGCCTGTGTATGCGGTCCCACGGCTGTTGGCGCGTAATGGCCTGACCTTGCAGGACTTTGACTACTACGAAATTCACGAGGCATTTGCCGCTCAGGTGCTGTGTACCTTGAAAGCATGGGAAGACGCTGAGTATTGCCAGCAAAAGCTCGGTTTGGCAGGGCCGTTGGGCGCCATTGATCGCAGCAAACTCAACGTCAAAGGCAGCTCATTGGCGGCAGGTCATCCGTTTGCAGCAACGGGCGGGCGCATCGTGGCCAACTTGGCCAAGCTACTGGCCAGCGCCGGGCAGGGGCGAGGGTTGATCTCGATCTGCGCAGCGGGTGGCCAAGGTGTAACCGCGATTATTGAGCGTTAATCCCGGACGTATTCCTGCTTGGATTCAGGCGCTTTTAGATCAAAAGATCGCAGCCTGCGGCAGCTCCTACCAAAAGCAGAAGCTGCTCCGGTTGTGGCCGCAGCAACGCAGGCGACATAAAAAGATCAAAAAGATGAGCTGTGGAGCGAGCTTTCGCTGTAATCGCACTTGAGCCTTTCAGGCCGCTAATTGGCTGCGACGGCATTTGCGCTTTGCTCGGCTTGCTCTTGTCGATTACGGGTGGCGTAGCTTTCAGCCATCACCGAGCAGACGATCAATTGCAGTGGGTGGTAGATCATGATCGGCAACAAGATCAGGCCCAAGCCAGGGTTGGCGCCGAAGATCAATGCGGCCATCGGGGCCCCGGCAGCGAGTGATTTTTTGCTGGCGCAAAACACCGCAGCAATTTCATCGGCGGTGCTGAACTGCAAGGCGCGGGCACTGCGGGTGGTCATCCACAGAATAATCGCGAGCAATATCGCGCTGCCAACGAAGGCGCTGAAGATCACCGAGGAGCCTTGCTGTTGCCACATGCCCGAGACCATCGAGTTGCAGAAGGCCGCGTACACCAGCAGCAAGATCACCACTTTGTCGCAGATGTTGGTGTAGCGCTTGTGGCGGGCGAAGAAGCGTCCAAACACTGGGCGTACCAGTTGCCCGAGTACCAGCGGCAGTAACAGCATGGCGCACAGGTCGAGGAGCGTTGAGCCCAAGTCGATACCGCCCGAGCCGCTCCCGACGACGAAGCTCACCAGCAGTGGGGTCAAGAATATCCCCAGTACGCTCGACAGGCTGGCGTTGAGAATCGCAGCGGGCACGTTACCGCCAGCGCTGCCGGTCAGCGCTACAGACGAAGAAATCGTTGAAGGTAGGGCGCAGAGGTAGAAGAAGCCGAGCATCAGCAGCGGCGGGATATGTGCCCCCAGCAGTGTGTTGGCGACCACCCAGATCAGCGGAAACACGATAAAGGTGAAGCCCTGAACCATGAAGTGCAGACGGATGTTTTTTAGGCCGTGACGAATTTGCTCGCTGGACAGGTTGACCCCGTGCAGGAAGAACACCAGAAACACGCCGATGTTGATCACGATTTCCGCGTGCATGGCACCGCCGGTACCGCCGAACGTTGGAAAGAAGTAGGCAAGCAGGGTCGCTAACAACATGCCGCACAGAAACCAGTCTGTGAACAATCGTTTGAGGTGTTTGAACACATGCATCGTCGGCACCAGAACATTGTAAGAATTGATGACTTAGCCTAACGTCGAACCTTTCTGACGTCTTGCGACATAAGGCCAACCAATGCCGCCAAACGGACAACGGGGTGCAGAACGCGCCATTCCTGCGCTTAATGCCTTACCCAGGCCCCTGTATGCCCGAGCCGAAAGCTTGGGCGCTGGCTCGTGGACTCCACGTCACCGACACGATTGGGTGCAGTTTTCTTACGCCATCAGCGGGGTGCTGGGTGTGCATACCGATCAAGGCAGTTTTTTTGCGCCGCCACAGTGGGGTGTCTGGATTCCGGCCGGGCTTGAGCATGAGGTCGTGACGTCGATGCGCGCTGAAATGCGCAGTCTGTATGTGCGTCGCGAGGATTGCCTGTGGGCGCCTGAACACTGTCGTGTGTTGGAAGTGACGCCGCTGGCGCGTGAGCTGATCAAAAGTTTTTGCGCGTTGCCAGTGTATTACCCGCAAGGTGGCAGCCCTGAAGAGCGCTTGGTGCAGGTGCTGCTCGACCAACTGGCAGGCCTGAGCCAGGTCGGCTTTTCGTTGCCATTACCGCGGCACGCACGGTTGTTGGCGCTGTGTAACGAGCTGATCGAGAACCCCGACGCGGACGTCACCTTGAGCCAGTGGGCTGAGCGTTTGGGGGCTTCTGAAAAAACCCTGATGCGCCTGTTTGACCGTGAAACAGGCATGAGTTTTCGCAGTTGGCGCCAGCGTATGCGTTTGTTGTCGTCTTTGCGGGTGTTGGAAGAGGGCGGCAGTGTGACCTTGGCCGCGTTGTCCTGTGGCTATGAGTCGACCTCCGCTTTTATCGCGGCGTTTAAAAAAATGTTTGGCTTCACACCCGGCGAGTTATTCAGACATTGAGAGCGGCGCTTTCGGAAAAGACCTGCATACATTCTGCTTGGCTCTAGTAGGGTGCGCGTCTGATAAACGGGATTAGTCGATACCCGATGTTTGTCGCTCGTCTATTATCCAGAGCGGTAAACGTTGGATTTTTTGGCACATGACGTGCCTACAAGCGACTCTTGTGCGGTCCCCCTCTCCCCGTAGTGAGTGGATTGCCGTATAACGAGTGACATTCGCGTGTTTGGTAACAAAGGACCCACAATAAAAGCTGATGAAGACTCCAAAACGCTTAGAACCCCTGATCGAAGACGGTCTGATCGACGAGGTGCTGCGCCCACTTATGAGTGGTAAAGAAGCAGCTGTTTATGTGGTCCGCTGCGGCAATGAGCTGCGATGCGCCAAGGTTTATAAGGAGGCTAACAAACGAAGTTTCCGCCAGGCCGCTGAGTATCAGGAGGGTCGCAAGGTTCGCAATAGCCGTCAGGCCCGAGCGATGGCCAAAGGCTCCAAGTTCGGTCGTAAAGAAACCGAAGATGCCTGGCAGAACGCCGAAGTAGCCGCACTCTTCAGGTTGGCGGGCGCTGGTGTTCGCGTGCCCAAGCCGTTCGACTTCCTTGAAGGCGTGCTGCTGATGGAACTGGTGGCCGATGAGTACGGCGACGCTGCGCCGCGTTTGAATGATGTGGTGTTAGAGCCGGATCAAGCCCGCGAGTACCACGCGTACCTGATTTCGCAGATCGTGCTGATGTTGTGTACGGGACTGGTCCATGGTGACTTGTCCGAGTTCAACGTCTTGCTCACGCCTACGGGGCCAGTGATTATCGACTTGCCTCAGGCGGTGGATGCGGCAGGTAATAACCACGCGTTCAGCATGTTGGAGCGCGATGTGGGCAACATGGCTTCTTACTTTGGGCGTTTTGCGCCTGAGTTGAAGAAAACCAAGTACGCCAAAGAAATGTGGGCGCTGTATGAAGCGGGCACTTTGAGCCCGAG
The DNA here is from genome assembly GCF_001411475.1 of Pseudomonas endophytica. Lineage (GTDB taxonomy): Bacteria > Pseudomonadota > Gammaproteobacteria > Pseudomonadales > Pseudomonadaceae > Aquipseudomonas > Aquipseudomonas endophytica. The sequence continues at coordinate 27,398 of NZ_LLWH01000190.1, forward strand.
CAGCGTGTTGACCGGCGAGTTTGACGAGCCGGAAGACTTGGCAGATGTCGGCGGTGTGATCCGTGAGATCGAAGCAGCGCGCTTGGACGAAGAACGTCGTCAGGCGGTGCGTGCCGCAGATGACGCGCCACCGAGCAAAACCGAAGAGCCGCCTCCACCATGGATGCAGTGATTCGTGAATAAAAAATCCGGCTCAGGCCGGATTTTTATGCTTGGAATTTGGCTTGGGATCATTTTGGCTGTTAAAAACAAGAAAATCGCAGCCCATTTTAAAAGCAATTAAGCGGGATTTTTAAGCTGCGCAGGCCGCTTTCATCGGCGGGCGGTAGGTTGCCAGCGCGGATGTTGACTTGGATCGCCGGGATCAACAGTGCCGGGACTCCAAGCGTGGCGTCGCGGGTGGTGCGCATGTCGACAAAGTCTGCCAGTGCAACGTTGTCGTTAACGTGGATATTTCGCGCGCGTTGTTCACCCACGGTGCTCGACCACACGGCTTCGCGCCCGTCTGGTGGGTAATCGTGGCACATGAACAATCGAGTCGCGTCCGGCAAGGCGAGCAAGCGCTTGATGGATTGATACAACTGCTGTGCATCGCCCCCCGGAAAGTCGCAGCGCGCGGTGCCCACATCCGGCATGAACAGGGTATCGCCGACAAATAGGTTGTCGTGTTCTATCTGGTAGGCCATGTCGGCTGGGGTATGTCCCGGTACGTGGAGGGCCTGCACACGCAAACGTCCGATGTGGAAAATCTCATCCGGCTCAAACAAGCGATCAAACTGCGAGCCGTCCAGCTTGAACTCAGGCTCTAAGTGATAGATGTCCCGGAACACCCCTTGGACTTGGGTAATCGCTGAGCCAATGCCGATCTGACCGCCCAGTTTTTGCTTGAGGTAGGCG
>NZ_LLWH01000191.1 GCF_001411475.1 Pseudomonas endophytica
CATAAACAGCGACGCTTTGAACGTGGCATGGTTAAGGATATGGAACACTGCCGCCACCGCCGCCAGCGGGCTGTTAAGGCCCAACAGCAGGGTGATCAGGCCCAAGTGGCTGATGGTCGAGTACGCCAGCAAGCCTTTGAGATCGTTTTGAAACATCGCGCAGTAAGCGCCGAGAACCAATGTGCAGGCCCCGGCGCCGCTGACAATCCAGAACCACTCTTCAGTCCCGGACAGAGGTGACCACAAGCGTGCCAACAAGAACACGCCGGCCTTGACCATCGTCGCCGAGTGCAGATAAGCCGACACTGGGGTGGGCGCTGCCATCGCGTGGGGCAGCCAGAAATGAAACGGGAACTGTGCACTTTTACTGAGGGCGCCGATCAGGATCAGCGGTAACAAAATAGGGTACAAATGGCTAGCGCGGATTTGGTCGCCTGCGGCCAGCACGACATCCAGATCGTAGCTGCCGACGACATGGCCGAGCAGTACGACCCCCGCCAGCAGGCACAAACCACCGGTGCCAGTGACCATGAGCGCCATATAAGCGCCGCGGCGGGCATCAGAGCGGTGGTGCCAATAGCCGATCAGCAGGAACGAGAAGAGACTGGTCAACTCCCAAAAAAATACGATTTGGATCAGATTCCCAGAAATCACCAGCCCGAGCATCGCGCCCATAAAAGCCAGGAAAAAAGAGAAGAAACGCGGCACTGGGTCTTCGGGCGACATGTAATAGCGGGCGTACAGAGACACCAGAGCGCCAATGCCCAGAACCAGAATTGAAAACAGCCAGGCAAACCCGTCCATGCGCAGGACAAAATTGAGGCCGAGACTCGGCAGCCACATGAACTCTTCACGAATCACGCCACCGTGGGCGATTTGTGGATAGAGCAGGGCTACTTGGACTACGCCGATCAAAGCGATCAAACCGGCCAATAGTGATTCACTGTTACGTGCGTTGTGCGGCAAAACAGCCGCCAGACAGCTGCCAATAAATGGCAGAAGCAGTAGAACTATCAGGGACATAGGCTTCTAATCTGCAGGAGTTTGTGAGCGATCATACGTGCCGACTTGAGGATCACCAACAGCGGATCGGTAGATGAATCCTACAAAATGTGTGCAAATCTTTAATAACAAGTCGTGTGTCTTCCTTATATACGCGCTTCCTTAAAGCGTGCGCCGCGCGCGAGGTAGCGAGCGGGCAGTGCGCTGATCGTTAGCAATGATGAGGTTTAACCGGGTGAACGAGGTGTCACAGCATTACTCACAGGCTTGCTTGCCTTGCTGATCATCCGTCTCCTTAGGTGTCTTACCCTTAGGTTTTAACTCACTTACGATCACTGCTGCAACAATCAATCCAGCTCCGATCAATGCTAGACCGGGTAAACGCTCACCCGCCAAGCGCCCAATAATCCCGGCCCACACCGGTTCCCCGGCATAAATAAGGGTGGCACGGGTTGGTGAAACACTTTTTTGCGCCCAGTTCATGGCCACCTGAATGGCAGCACTTGCAGCGCCTAAACCCACGGCACTGACCAACAAAAGCCAAGAGAAATCGGGAATCGCTTCGCCGGTTGGCGCAACCAACATAAAGGACAGGATAGACGCCGTGCTGAGCTGGACTACCGTTACCCGGCGCACATCAACCTTGCCGGCATAGGCGCTGATTAGAATTATTTCTGCGGCGATGGCGATTGCGCTGATCAGGGTCACGATCTCTCCCTGACTAAAACTCAACGATGCCCCCGCGGGGCCGGACAACAGCATCAAGCCGGCAAACGCTATCACGATACCAATGCTGGGCATCAGGCCAGGTCTGCGACCTAGCACCATCCACTGCAGCAGTGGCACGAACGGTACGTAAAGTGCGGTGATAAATGCTGATTGACTACTGGGAATGGTTTGCAGGCCCACGGTCTGCAAACCATAACCGAGCATGATTGAGGTGCCAATAAAAAAACCGGCTTTCAGTTCAAGACGCGTCATCGCGCGCAAACTTTTATATGAAAACAGCGCAACGATAATCGCCGCGGCGGCAAAGCGCAGGCCGACAAAAAACATGGGGCCGCTGGACGTAAGCGCATGCTGGACCAACAAAAAGGTGCCCCCCCAGATCATTGTGATCAGGATCAACACACATTCCGCTTTGCTGAAACGGGAAGCAAAAGCTGCGAACTTGAAAGAGTTCAACTTAGACATAACCTTGCACGCTATAAGAGGAGAGACGCACAATGCGTCAAAGCTGAGCAGTATACTGCGCAGCTCCATAGAGTGAGCAATATAGTGCGCAATGAAAATTCCCAAGTCGATCCTTTACAGCGAGGCGCCGTGCAGCGTGCTTCGGTCTTGCAGCATGTCAGTCAGAACGTTCGGCGTCTGAGACTGCTTGCCCAGCTCAGCCAAAGTGTCTTGTCGGACTTGTCGGGAGTCAGTCGCCGGATGCTTGTCGCAATTGAGGCAGGCGAGAAAAATGTCAGCTTGAGTACCCTTGATCGGGTTGCAGAAGCACTGAATGTTGCGTTCAGTGATTTGATCCAAGCGCCTGATGCCGTCGATCAGAGTCGTATCAACGAACTGGCATGGGCCGGAACCAACACACGAAGCAAAGCCGTCTTGCTGGCCAAGGCCGTGGCCTGTAAAGAAGTAGAGCTGTGGGAGTGGACCTTGGAGCCTGGCGATCAATATCACTCGCAAGCTGATGCTGATGGTTGGAGCGAGCAGCTATATGTATTTGAAGGGTGTTTAACGTTAGTGATAGACGAGCAGTCATTCACTTTCAGAGCGGGGGAGTTTTACATGTACGCCAGCAATAAGCCCCATGCTTACTGCAATGAGGGTGACAAGGTTGTTCGATTTATCCGCAACGTCGTCATTTAAGGGTAGGTGGCGGGACTTATGTCCCGCCGAGCCAGACTGCTGGTAACCGTTCGCTCGCTGTACAGGCCGACCATTAGGTCAATCGGCTTAAACAGGGTATGTGCTGAGTGGGGAATCAGCCCGAGCGCGTCGGTCTAACAGCAGGCCTGACGCAACACACGACTTAACGGATGTTTTTGATGGTGCCTTTGTTGCCAGTTACCGTCACGTTCACCTTTTTGAAGATGAAATAATCTTCAACCGATACGGCGTAACGTGGAGCAACGATCAAGTCAGCTCCCGAACTTTTGACTGCTTTGTAAGCGGCAGCGGCTTTGGTGGCCGATACCGGATCAGGCAGGCTGAAAGCAGGGGCTGGGCCGCCATACGACACGCCATCTGCGAACTCACTGTCACCGCTGATTTTCAGCACGCCGAACAGGATGTCGGAAGACGATTGGCCGGTGATTTCGCCGCCAACATCAATATTTGCTTTCAAGTCGGCAGTGACAGTGCCTGCGATTGGAGCGTTTGGCTGGCTCACGTTGTGGCTCATGCAACCGCTGGTGGCCAAAACTACTGCAGCAAGAGCAGCAGGCATCCATATTTTTTTCATCGTATAGCTCCAAGAGATATGTCAGTCCGTTCGTTAACGGCGGCGAGACTGTACGTGAGCACTCCTAGGATTAAAGTCAGCCCGATCCCTCTCTGGCGAAGGTTTAAAACCTATTGAAGGTAGGAAATTGGAAACTCTCTTACTTTTAGCTAGGCGGCCTGTAGGCGATGACGAGCAGTCAAGGGGGCGTGCAAGAAGATACCTGCCCTGCAGAGTAAGTACGTGCTACCTCTGTAGGATCGAGCTTGCTCGCGATCTTTTAATCTTTTCCAAAAGCGGCCCTGCCTCCCACCCAGCCACCTATAAGCTAAAAATTATTAGAATTCAGGGGGTTGCCAGCTAAACTCTTCTAGTACATAATGCGCGCCATCAGCTCGGGGCAACTACCTGAATAGCTGAAGAATCAAAGAGTTGTAACGATCAAGTAGCCAATTTACTTGCTTTTGATGTTTCTAGCAGAAGTGTCAAGCGCAATGGCCGAATAGCAAAATGGTTATGCAGCGGATTGCAAATCCGCCCACGCCGGTTCGATTCCGGCTTCGGCCTCCACATTAAAAGCCCCGTAGATTAACGTCTACGGGGCTTTTTTGTGGCTGGGATTTTGGGGTCGCTTCCGCAATTTTTTGGATCGCTTCCTTAAGCATCCTTGGTTCAGAGGGTAATTGGGACGCCTTGCATGGTGGCAAGTTGCCTGCGACTAAGCATGACTCTAGGTATTAGGCCTCAGCTTGCTAGGCTCAACAGAGGAGCTGCAGGGCCGTAGAAAAGAGAATCATATGATCGCGGTGTATCAAAAATGTGCATTTTTGTCTCCTTACCGATCACGCAATAATTAAGTTGAGATAGTCTGTTCAAGACGTATCCCGGCGGCACCGTCACAATCAGCGTCGGTGGCAGCTCGGCGGTGGTGACCGGGAGTGGCGTGACGGTCACGGCCGGTGACATTGGCTTGATCGGCGCAGTCACCATCGACGGCCCGCTGACGGTGACCGGTGACATCACCGGCATCGGTAAAATCACCGATACCGGTGGTAATACATCCAACCATAAACACTAGGGTTATAGATGCTCACGGAATCCGACGTTAAGCGCAGGTCTAATGATGAATTGACTAAGAGGCCACATCATCAAATTCAATGAATCCATTTAGAATATTGTAGCCTTGGTCCTTTAATCCCGAAAAAGTGATTGTGAATTTATCGTTGCGGTTGAATGAGATGGAGCCAGAGTGATCGGGCGTAAAAATTTCTGGGGTCATAACGTGCCCTAATACGATGCCTTTTACGCCATCAGCGAACTCTTGTGCGGTTATGATTTGATATTGGCCGTCAGCATATGTATGCGGGATATTTACAACTATCCAGAAAACCTTTTCTTTGTACGTCGCGACTACTTGAATCCATTTTTCTGTGTGGTTGACCCTTACATTATTTCCCGTGAAGAAATCATAAGGTTTGCCTGGGCGATTCCAGTCAAATCTAGCAATCGCGTTTTCAACTTTTTCTCCGTTGGCGGTAAGAAAAATATTATTTTCCATGGCTGCATCCTCAATAATATGAATTATGGAACCCTAGTGTGTATTTTTTTTAAAAGGTTCGCACCTGTAAGAATTGACAGTTGCTTATTCTATTTCTCTATTAGTGGAGGTTCTGATAACGCCGGAATACATTAGGTTGTTGTAGGGGGGCGGTGTCAAGATCGTTTATCTATAACAGTATCTGTTATTGGGTTGCTCCTTGTGTATTCGATTTGATGCGGTGAGAAAATATTCGTATGCGGTCTTTGGTGATGAGCTAATGAAGTAGCTGATTAACTATGAACTTTTAAACGGGAATAAATCTATGAGAAAAACACTTGGCGAGCAAGTTGCCGATCCGGTTACTCAGGTTCTGCAAAAAAGTCCCTTTCATTAACTCGGTACGTGTATTTCGCGACAACGTTTTTACCTCGCGTACCCTGATTTTACCGAGCGGTGCCTGCTTGGCTGTCGCCAAAGGTCAAGCCTGTGCTTTCGATGATGAACAGTACCAATACCTCGACGCCCACACAGACTTTGAACCCCTGACGGAGTAACCCCGATGATCGGAATGGATCGCCACACCGGTGCGGCCCTTTCCGGCGTCGACCATTTGCGCCAGTCCATCATCGACATTCTGACCACCCCGCTGTGCAGTCGGCGCATGCGTCCGGCCTATGGCTGCCAAGTCCGGCGCTTTGTCGACATGCCAGTCACGGCAGGCTGGAAAAGCTCGGTGCAGGCCGAAGTCGCCCACGCTCTCAACCTGTGGGAACCGCGTTTTAAGTTGCACGCCGTGCGGGTCACCGAGGTGCTCAACGGAGTGATCAGCTTTGAGCTAAAGGGCGAGTACCTGGGCAATCGCGTTGCACTGGAGGTAAGGGCATGAGCACCGTGGACCTGTCGGCACTGCCGCCCCCGGAAGTGCTGGAGTCACTGGATTTTGAAGACGCCTATCAAGAGGAGTTGAGCGTGTTTCGTGCCTACATGGGCGATAACTGGAACGCGACACTTGAGAGCGATCCGGTGGTCAAACTGCTGGAACTGGGGGCATACCGCCGCCTGCAAACCCGGGCGCGGATCAATGACGGGGCCAAGGCCTTGTTGCTCGCCTACGCGCAACGCACCGACCTTGATCAATTGGCCGCCAACGTCAGGCTCAAGCGTTTAGTGGTTCAAGAAGCCAACGCCCTCAGCGTGCCGCCGGTACCGAGGGTCATGGAATTGGACGATGCCTTGCGTGAGCGCATTCAACTGGTCTATGAGGGCCTGACCACCGCCGGGCCGCGCAACAGTTACATATTGCATGCGCGCAATGCCTCGGTATTGGTGGCCGATGCTCAGGCCGAAAGCCCAAGCCCGGCCCACGTGGTGGTCACGGTGTTACACCTGGAGGGTAATGGCGTTGCGGATCAAGCCTTGCTGGACAAGGTGCACAACCACCTCAGCGATGAAGACATTCGCCCGGTCGGTGACCGGCTCACCGTTCAAAGCGCCGAGGTTCAGGAATACCGGATTGATGCCGTTCTGCACATGGCGGGCACCGGCTCGGAGAACGAGGCTATCTTGGCCGAAGCTACCCGCCGTCTGGCCGCGTGGATCAACCCGCGTCGACGTTTGGGTGTCGAAGTACCTCGCTCTGAGGTTGATGCGCAGCTGCACATCACTGGTGTGAGCCGCGTTGACTTGCCGGGTTGGCAAGACATCCCCCGTGCTAAGCACCAAGCGGCGTTTTGCACGGGTTACAGCGTGATCCAAGGCGGTACAGGATGAGCCTGTTACCCCTGAACAGCACGCAACTGGAACGCGCCATTGAAGCCGCGATGGACGACGTGCCGGTCATCCCGATTCGTACCTTGTACAACGCCCAAACATGCCCGGCGCATTTGCTGCACCAACTGGCTTGGGCCTGGTCGGTAGATCGATGGGATAACCGCTGGAGCGAGCAGGTCAAGCGTGCAGCGATTGAATCGACGTTCTACATCCACTCCCACAAAGGCACTATCGGGGCATTGCGCCGCGTGGTCGAACCACTGGGCTATTTACTGGAAGTGATCGAGTGGTGGCAGACCTTACCGCTGGGCGTGCCCGGGACTTTTGCGCTCAAGGTGGGCGTGCTGGAAACCGGCATAACCGAAGAAATGTCCCGCGAACTGGTTGCCCTGATCGATGACGCCAAACCCTTGAGCCGATTGCTGACCGAACTGGTCATCAGCCTCGAAAGCACCGGCGTCATCAACATTTATAGCTGTGTGTATGAGGGCGAAGTGATCGACGTGTATCCACCGGCCCCCCGTGTCATTGAGGTGACCGGCCAGTTCGGCCCGATGGGCCGTGAACATCAAATCGAAACCCTGGACGTGTACTCATGCGCCATTGGGGTGGTCGCTGCTGCTTTCAGCGCCTTTAAAATGGGCAAGGGCTTGGTCAACATCGTCCGTGGCGTGATAGGTGCCCGCGATAAGAACGACGTGCAGAAAGTCTTCGTCACCAATGCCGATGGCAGCGATGACAGCCGACCGGACAGCAAAAGCTCCAAACTCTTGAACATTGCAGAAATCGGCCTGAAAGCGTTGGGCGGCAAAAAAGAGGAAGAAAGCGAAGGCGAGGGCGACAAAAAGGCAGGCTTCGACCCTATCGAAACCGGCCTCAAAGTGCTCGACGTCTTGCGCGAAGCCAAAGGTGATGACGAAGACACAGGCCCGCAAAAAGTCTTCGTGGTCAACGCTGGCGACATGGGCGGTGGAGCGGGGCGTGGCAACCGTCACAATCGCGGCAGCAACCGCAACAGCCGACGTCGGGCTAGTGGTGGTCGCCCACCACGGCCGCCAGTGCCTGCGCCCGGGGGTGCTGCACGGGCGATGAACCTAGTGGGCAAAGCGGGCAAGGTCATCCCCGGCGCCGCCCTGTTTGAAGGCGGCTTACGCATCCTCGATACCTACCAGAGTGCCGAAACCCAAGACGCCAAAGCCGAAGGCTACGGCGCAGCGGCGGGCAACATGGCTGGTGCACTGGCAGGCGCGGCAGCGGGGGCGGCTATCGGCTCTGTGGTACCGGTGCTGGGCACTGCCATTGGCGGCGTAGTCGGCGGCATCCTCGGCAGCATGGGCGGCGAAACCTTGGGCGCCATGCTGGGCAAATCATGGTTTGGCAGCGACACAGAAAAACCTGCTGCTGTACTCAATGCTGCGCCCTACAACCCAAGCTTAATCCAAGGCTTGCCCGGGGCCGTCAACATGGGGGCCGTGGTGCGTTCGCTCACCAGCGGCCCGGCGACCGGCCCGCAGGCCATGCCTGCCCAAAGTAGAACCTGTACTCAACGTCGAGCCGCCGAAAATCCAGCAGAAAATCGACAGCTCGGCGCCATTGCAAATCACCGTCAAAGGCGACGTCAAAGACCCTGCCGCACTGGCCCGCGAACTACAACCGCACCTGCAGCGAACATGGAGCAGTTCGGCCAGCAACTGTCGAACCGCAACCTGTATGACGAACCGCACGTGGGATAAGGAACCAATATGAGCTACCTGGAACAACTGCAGGCAGGCCTTAAATACCTAACGGCTGCCGGTGTCACCGGGCGGCGCAGCCTCGATGGCATGTTCGGGCCGCTCAATGGCGTGATCAGCGAAATCACCGGCGCTGCCTCCGAACTGGGTGACTTGCCCTTTATCAACCCGCAAACCGCCGACAAGATCCAGCGGCTCATGCGTGGCATCAACGCCGCCCAATCTAAAGTCGGCTCCGTAGTCGCCACCTATAACAAAGGCGTACGTGCAGCTTCACAAATCGAAGAGCGGCTCGGCACCCTTAAAGAACAAGCGGGCAAAGCTGCGACAGCCATCAACAGAATTGCAGGCAAGGCCAACCCTGCGCTGGGCAACATCATCCCCACTGGTGCTTTTGGAATCGACCTAACTCCTGCTATGGAAGCAGTCAAACCTTACCCCCATCTGCTAATTCTCCAGCCCCTTAATACAGGAGCTAAGCCGTACTACTTCAACCTAGATACCGCCGCCTTTGACGAACTCGTGCGCTCAACCGAGTTTCGCTGGGCGTCCCAAGAGCACCTCACCCGCCGACCGGCCCAACAAGCCATTGGCATGGGCAACGAACGCATCACCCTCAAAGGCGCGATCTACCCCGGGTTTAAAGGTGGCCTCAAACAACTCAATACCCTTCGCAGCATCGGCGCCCAACTCCAGCCGCTGGGCCTGACTACTGGCTATGGCGACGTACTGGGTAACTGGTGTTTGAAAAGCATAGAAGAAGAGCAAAGCGCCTTCCTGCAAGGCGGAATCCCTCGAAAACAGGGCTTTACCTTGGAGTTTGCACGCTATGGCGACGACCTGTAGAACCGCAAGCGGCGACGTGCTCGACACCCTCTGCCAAAACTACTACGGCCACCTCAACGGCACGGTCGAAGCCGTGCTTGATGCCAACCAAGGGCTGGCAGATGAGGTGCAACCCTATCGGGCCGGAGTGGTGATTCACTTGCCGGATGTGGTGGGGGCGAGTGAGGAGGGGGTGATGTTGTGGGGTTAGCCTAAACGCACTTCATTCAGCAACTCGGGGTGGTGGTCGAGTAGTTTTAGCAACTTGACCAGTGCCAGAGGCGGTTTGGTTTTCCCGTTTTCATAACGGGAAAACGCGTTCACCCCGCCGCCGAAAATCTCGGCCGCTTCACGCTGGTCCAGGTCCAGCTTTTTACGCACAGTAGTGATAAAGCCTGGATCAACAATCGAAGCGTTTACTTGTTTGTTGAAAGCCAGCATCGCAGCACTGACGCGGGTTGACTCGCTGGCATCTAGTACGGTTTCGCCACAGGCCGGGCAAAAATCACCTGTCACTGCTGGGATTACGGTGGATTCATTTTTGTAGGTGTAAGGCACGTCGCGGGTGTCATGCAGCAGCTCGGCCGAGACGCAAGATGGACATTTCATGTTCATAGCTCCTTGAAGGACACGATGAGCACATCATCAATGACCGTGAGTTTGAGGTAGACCTCGCCCGCTTGAGTTTTACGCCGGTACACGTCCTGCCAGACCTTGTGGTCAGCGTGCGTGGTCATGCTTTTGTAAAAGTCAGCGGGGGCTAAGGCCATGACCACGCTGACGATTGCGTCAAAGTCGAAGCCCAAGGCCGCGCCACCTGTCAGTGCTGACAGAGTGGATCGCACCTTGCCCGCTTCAATCAGGGCTTTAACGGTGTGTAGTTTGCAGTGCGGGGTCTTTTTTCCATGCGTCGAAAAATAACCTACTAGGTTTAATTTGGCAAGTAGGTTAACGCCCTCAGCATAGTCCGCTTTATAACCTAATGATGTTTCTTTACGGCCTCGCAGTGCGGGGCTTTTTGCCGTCTGGAGCATTTATGACCCCCACCTTTCGCATCGTCGCAGACGGTGCAGACATCACCTCACTGATTAATGACCGCTTACTGCTACTGCGCACCACGGACAAACCCGGCGTGGAGTCCGACGACTTCGAACTGCGTGTCGATGATCGAGACTGTGTAGTGTCGTTACCAAGTCGCGGAGCCAGCATCGAAATATTCCTCGGCTACACCGGTTCAGCGCTAACCCGGTTAGGCCGTTACACCGTCGATGAAGTCGAGTTGTCAGGCCCACCTGACACGTTGGTGATCCGAGGCAAAGCCAGCGACATGCGCGGCAGCGGCAAAACCACACGCAGTGGCAGTTCGGAAGGTGTCAGCCTGGGCAGCATCGTCAACGACGTTGTTGTGCGAAATGGTTGGTTGCCCATCTGCCCGGTGACGACCGAAGTGCCCCGGGTTGATCAATTGACTCCCTGTCGTCCAGACGCCGCGCTGTCGCGCAGCAAACGGGCTAAGTCGGTAGTCTCTGACGTGGCACAAAGGCTGCGATCAACGGCAGACAGTCGTAACACCATCGCGCACGATATTTGGGTGCATCTCTGTTTTTGTAGGCGGTGGCGCAGCCTGCGATCTTTTGATCTTCTAGCGCAACATTAAAAGATCGCAGCCTGCGCCAGCTCCTACACGGATATTTGTCTGCCAACACACCCTGTGTAAATACGAACACAGTGATGTCTTTTGAAATCAATAACTGACTTCATGTTTGATAAGAGTCGAACTTTATCGCTGAGAAGAAGCACCGTTTACTTGAATAGACACGATCTTACCCCTGCTCACACCTCCCGGATTAGGTGGCTAGCCACGAAATCCAGGGGCGTTTTTGAAATAAGAAGTAAGACGAGATCTATGGTGTAATTTTATCTATTGAAATCAATGACCATGCGGCCGGTGAATTTTCCCTGCTCCATTTCATCAAAAATAGTATTAATATCTTCGAGTGGACGCATTTGTACTTTAGGTACGACTTTTCCTTCTGCTCCGAAACGGAAGGCCTCTTTTAAGTCTTCACGAGTGCCCACCAGAGAGCCGACCACCTCAATACCGTCTAAGACTAGGCGCGGAATACTCAGGTCCATCGTATCAACCGGAAGGCCTACCGCCACAACACGTCCCGCAGCGCGGACACTGGCCACCGCGGAATTAAATGCTGATTTTGCGACTGCTGTCACTATCGCGGCATGGGCGCCACCGAGCTCTTTCTGGATTATTTCATCGACATTATCTGTCTTGGGATTAAGGGTGAGCTCTGCCCCCATCTCTTTTGCCAGCGCCAATTGCTTGTCATTAACATCAATGGCAATGACGTTGGCATTGAAAACATTTTTAGCATATTGCAGTGCTAAATTACCCAGCCCACCTAGGCCGTAAATCGCCAGCCATTGCCCTGGTTTTATGCCTGAAACTTTAATGGCCTTATAAGTGGTAACGCCAGCGCACGTAATGCTACTGGCGGCGGCTGAATCCAGACCGTCGGGTACTTTAACCGCATAATCAGCATTGACAATACACTCTTCAGCCATGCCGCCATCTGCGGTATAACCTGCATTCTTGACATGTCGACAAAATGTTTCTTTACCGCTGTTGCAATATTCGCAGTTTCCACAGCCGCGAAAAAACCAAGCAACACTCGCTCGATCGCCAACTTTAAGTGATGTTACACCTGGCGATATTTCAGTCACGACACCGATACCTTCGTGCCCAAGTATTATCCCGGACACATCACCGAAATCTGCATTTTTTACATGTAGGTCTGTGTGGCATACACCGCAGCATTCCATTTTTAGTAGCGCTTCTCCATATTCTAAAGGGCGTAATTGCTTTTCTTCTATAACCACAGTTTTGTTTTTTGCAACAACAGCTGCTTTCATAGTCGATTTCCTCTTATGAAATATCTGAAGGTTAGTGCTGGATGACATAACTAAAAATGAGCTGTTTTATTCTAGCTGCGTTTTTCAAGGTCGTAGTTGTTTCGATCAATTTACTTTTTGCTGCGATTGCTCCCTATCCGGCTTGTTCATTCGCTTTCTGAATCTGGGCGATTGGCCATGCCTACCGTGCCCACTAGTCGTACACAGCGCCGATGGCCAAAAGGACTTACTGCGACAGGCGGCCCCAGCTAAGTTAGCGAGCTTGACTCGCAGGCTAGATGCAAAGGCTCCCCCGTTACTCGGATTGCATTCGCCTGTCCCAGCCCAAGGTATCAGCACAGGGTGCCAACCATTGGCGGATGTTCGGGTTACGCACAAGCGCCTCGGGTTCCAGCAAGCGCGTATTAACATCAGCGTGACGCACAAAGCGCACATCCAAGCATTGTTCCAGTTGGGCGACCAGTAAGGGGAAGTCCATGAGCCTGTACAAATGTGGCCACTTGATCAGCTTGCGGTAGCGAAGCTGCTGGGACTCAACGCGCAAGTCGTCATTGGGGCGCCACTGAACGTTAAACAGCTTGTCATGCCGTGACAGGTCGACACACCAGTTTCCATTGGCGGGCACGCACAGATTGAGCTTCAGGCTCTCAGGCCGCAATTGGTTGCGCTTGTAAAACCAGTATTCGATCGGCTCATTAGTCAGGTCGATGGCGCAGACGCTATAGGACACCTCGTCGACACCGAGTGTGGCGAACCATTCTGTGACTTCTGGGTAGGTGGGATGATCGAACATGCTTGGCCTCTTGCTGAGAAAGCGTTTGGTGGCCGGCTAGTTTAATAGCTTGTTGCGACAGGGTCATCTGCTCAAACAGCGGTTTCCCTTTGATGTTTGTAGGTCATAAATGGTTTAAACATAGCTGACTCTATAACGAGTGCAGGAGTAAGTTATTAATGAGTATTTCTGAAAAATAATCTTACCAATAGCTGTTCAACGCATATTGCTTAAGTAACCCATAGGGCGCATTTTGACTGGGCGGTACTTAAATTAACTCATAACTCTCAAATGGATTATTGATTGTGAATATCGACACTAAAAACTGGAAAGCTCAAATAAACCGTATGCCTGGTGATCATTTTTTTCGGGTAGACGGTTGTGTGACTGTTCGCCATTCTGCGATCTTGGTGAGTTTAGAGCGTAGCCCTATTCAGGACAAATCCTTTGACCTGCGGCTTGACCTTAAAGTAACAGTCCCAGCTGATATCGGTCTGAACGTATTAGTGGACAAACCGGTTACTTACCGAGTGGCAGGTGATGCAAATGTTACCGGTGTGAGTATCTTTTACGAAGGTAAGCTGTTGCATCACATTGATGACGTGCTAATTACGCATTAAATATCAAATCGATAACTCTGCTTGGAAAGGTCATGCCAAGCGGAGTTTTCGTTTGTTTGGACATTACCTTAGTGATGTAACACGCCTGATTTAACCCTTATACCTGCAGGCTCTGTTTTGACTTAGCTATGGGCTAAGTCCGCCGTGCAATGATCGGCAGTCGTCGAGTAGAGGGCGCATCAGGCCAATCGCTTTGATCGGTGGCAGCTCTTTTGGTAATGCTGCTTGCGGTCATCACAGGGTGTTCAGGTTCGAGGCGAGTCGGCCTCATCCAACAACGGGCAGACCTGCGCCGCGCGCTCTGCCAAGAGCCCGCGCAGAGCGTTCATTTGCTGTATACGCGCATCAATCACAGCGATTTTTTCTGCAAAGAGCTGAGCCAATAAGTCTTTAGAGAGAGCCTCGTTGTCCCACAGTAATGGCAAGTTTTCGCCAATCTCTGCCAACGAAAACCCAAGCTGTTGCGCCAACTTTATGTAGCCCACCAGTTGCAGCGTTTGCTCGGTATAGAGCCGATAACCATTGGCAGTGCGCAGCGGTTGTATCAGTTGTTTCTCTTCATAAAATCGCAGTGCGTCTACGGACACGCCCGCCCGTGCGGCAACCTCACCAATTCTCATGACTTTGCATACTCGTATTGACTCTGGACCTAACACCAGGCTTTAGCCTGCGGGCCCAAACAATGAGGGATGAATATGTTAAGCGTAAAGAACAATCTGCACATCGTTCGCGCCAGCGCGGTATACGACCTGATCATGACCATAGGCTTTATGACGCCCTGGACTGCATCACTGGTGCTTAAAGGCTTCGCTGCGCTATCTGCCGCCTTGGCGCTAGAACGCCCAGTCCCCACCTTTGACGTCAACTCGATGCTATTCGTCAACCTACTGGGCAGCATTGTCACCGTTTGGTCATGCTGGCGGCTGATGCACCCGAGCCGCAGTGTGGGTATCTATGACGCCTGCGCCAGAGCCTTGTTCGCGCTTTGGCAACTGTATGCGGTCGCACACGGCGCCAGTGTGTTGATCCTAGGCTTCACCGTGTTTGAAGTGCTATTTGCTATCGCACAGTGGCTACCCGTGAATGACAACGCAAAGGCGCGTGAAGAGGCGGGCGGGCATGCAATGTTGTTCACTTGAGTAAAAAGCCTACCGCCTAGGAGCGAGCTTGCTCGCGATCTTTTGATCTTTAACAGATCGCGAGCAATCGAGCGTCGACCGGCTGCTCAACAACTGATGGTGCTCTGTTCTTAAGTGAACAACACTGCGCTAACGCAAGACTTGCTGAGTAGCACACAGCCGCTTAGCCCAAACCCTAAGCTAAGCTGTGACTGGCCCACGCGCAGGCGACACGCCGCGTGAGATCAGCATTGGATTTTTAACGAGAGATAGATACCATCCTAATCATTAGCAGGCTACTAAACGACCAAGCATGAAGCCGCCCACACTTCAATTATCAGACTTCTGGCAGGCAATCCTCACACCCTCGCGCAGTGACCTTCTGTTCGCCGTGCGTAACATGATCGCAGGCATGGTGGCACTGTACCTGGCGTTCATCTTCGACCTAGAACAGCCGCAGTGGGCGTTAACGACCGTGTTTATCGTTGGCCAATTCACCAGCGGCATGGTGCTAGGCAAGGGCGCCTACCGCTTAGCGGGCACAGTGGTTGGGGGGGTAGCCTCGGTAGCGATGATCGCAATGTTTGGCCAATTGCCCCTGCTGTTTCTGCTGTCTATGGCCACATGGTTGGCACTCTGCACCACGGGCGCATCACTCTTACGTGGTCACGCGGCCTATGGATTTGTATTGGCAGGCTACACCGCTGCAATCATTGCGCTCCCCGCCGTTTCAGATCCGCAGGCGGTGTTCGATCATGCAACGGCTCGTTGCATAGAAATCAGCCTAGGGATTATTTGCGCCGCAGTGGCGAGCACCGTTTTATGGCCGCGCCACGCAGAGCAAGGGCTATCGGCACAAGGGCATGCGGCCTGGTTAGCAGGGCTCAGCGCCGCAGCGGCAGAACTCTTAGGGACAGACCAACGCAAAGGGCTGCTCGACGCCTTAGGTCGACTGGTGGCGGTCGATAACCAGCACGCCAGTGCCCGTTTTGAAGGCCCCAAAGGGCGCCGCCGGTCACAAGCGTTGCGTGTGCTCAGCCGAGATCTGCTTAGCCTATTGCGTGCGGCGCGCGCAGTGGCGCGGCAACGGCTAATGCTTGACGACTCTGCACGGGTTACGCCCCTGATAGAAAACGTCGCCGCCGCCTTACAACAAGCACGTCATCAAGATTTACCCGCGCTCGCTCAGCAAATCAGCCATGCACTTCAAGACCCAAGCCTCAGCCCAGAAGCGCATTTTTGCCTACTGGAACTCGCTCAGCTCTTACAGTTAATTGACCAAGGGGCTTTAACGCTACACGCCCTAGAACAGGGCAGAGTGCCGCCGGGTGCGCCGGGTGCTATGTCGTGGCACACAGACATTGAACAAGGTGTACTGGCAGGCCTGCGCTGTGCTTTAGCGTTTTTGGCCGTTGCTGCTTTTTGGGTATTCACGGCGTGGCCAGCAGGTTTAGGCGCGATATCAATCTGCGGCGTCGTCTTAAGCTTATTTGCTGCTAGAGAAAATCCCTCTGAATCAAGTCTTAACTTCTTAAAAGGGATCGTCATATCCATACCAGTCGCCGCGCTTGTGCACTTCGGCCTCCTGCCCGGCTTTGACAGCTTCGCCATGCTCGGCGTGTGCCTAGGCATACCTTTGTTCTTGGCATCGTTATGCATGAGCCGAGTAAAATTAGCCGCCACGGCCTCAGCGTTCTGCATCTTCTTCGTCAACAACATCGGGCCAAACAACCTGATGACCTACGACTTCGCCGCCTTCCTCAACAGCGCCATCGCCCCCCTCATAGGGGGTGGGATCGCCGTATTAGTGTTCCGCTTAATCCAACTCAACCCCGGCGAGCGCCACTATCGACGGATGTACAACGCCTTACTGTTCGACCTGGCTCAACTCACTGTGCGCCCCTTAGAACAAGCCGAAAGTTGGTTTGGAGGGCGCATGGCCGACCGCTTGATTCGACTGTCGCGCTACAGCGCAATCTACACCACCGGTCGTCGTCACTGGGCCCGCGGGCTACTAGGCTTAGACCTCGGAGACGAGCTACTAGAAGTACGCGCCAGTTTAGCCAACAGCCAAGGCGCCTTAGCCATCGCACGCGACCGCTACTTACACAGCCTAGCCAGAGCCTTCAAACAACAAGGCCCAAACGAGCAAAACCTCGCGATCATCGACAAACCGAGCGAAACACTGCTCAAAGCACTCGAACAGTCCCCATCGCGCGCCCAACAAGAAATAGCCAGCGCCGCAATAGCGCAACTGCAATACACCTGGCGCAAAGCCTGCCAACCGAATACTGAATAACCCAGACGGCTGACCTACACACCCCGCGCCCAGCACGTCTCAACATCAAATAAAAAACTATTCAAAAGCAACCCCCTCAAATGGCAGTCCACCCCGTAGGAGCTGCCGCAGGCTGCGATCTTTTGACCTTCAACACATCACATCCAGCTAGCCCCAACATCAAAAAAAGCGCTCTTCAAAAGCACCCCCCAAATGGCACTTCACCCCGTAGGAGCTGCCGCAGGCTGCGATCTTTTGATCTTCAACACATCGCGCCAAGCTCGCCTCAACATCAAATAAAGCTTGATTGTGAGTCGATGAAAAAGACTAGCGCGGACAACCAAGAAGGCACACTGAGCAAGCGGTTTACACAAAAAAAATCGCCCTCTGTGTGAGGGCGATTAGTGTTGGGCCATAAATACTAAGTCAGTGAAAAGCGTGACTCTATTCATCTACCTAAGATCAATAAATATCTTTAGAAATTAGAGTGAAGGGCGTTTTGATGATGATCTTTATATCGAGCCATAACGACCAGTTATTGATGTAATCAAGGTCGATCTCTACACGCTTTTGCATCTTTTCAATCGTGTCAGTCTCCCCACGGCAACCGCTGATCTGCGCCAAACCTGTAATGCCTGGCTTGATGCGATGGCGCGCCATATAGGCATGGATTTTGTCTGTGTAATAGTCATTGTGGGCAACTGCGTGAGGCCGTGGCCCAACCAATGCCATATCACCGTGCAAGACGTTGAATAGTTGAGGCAGCTCATCTAATGAGGTACGACGAATAAAGCGTCCGACTGCTGTAACACGTGAGTCATTTCTGCTCGCCTGTTGGACATGCTTATCGTCATGTACTTTCATTGAACGAAACTTTAGGACTTGAATGACCTTACCGTTCCAGCCATGCCGTTGCTGCTTAAAGAGAATAGGGCCGGGTGAAGAAATTTTAACTGCTAGCGCGACGAGTATCAAAATAGGGCTTAAGCAAACGATGGCACTAAGAGCCAGCGAACGCTCCATAAATGCTTTGCTAAAAGCCGCTGTCGGATGACTGGTTAATGGGCTTTCGTTCAAGTGGATAGCAGGTCGTCCGCCAATTTCGCTGACAGAGTGATTCAGTAGAAGCATGCTGTCTAAAGCAGGAATCCAGACGACATCGACATTTAAGTCGAGTAAATCAATGTATAAAGCTTCAATCCGCTGCGCATCTTGCAGAGACAATGCTAAGTACAAGCGTCGAATATTGTGCTCAGTAATGAGTTCGCGCAGTTGTGTTAGGTCTCCAACAATCAGAGGTGAACTCTCTCCGTCTTCAAAAGGTGATGCGCTGACAACGCCGACAAAAGGAAAATGGTTTTCCTGAATAAAGCTATCAGCTAATTTTAGTGCGACACCGTCAGAGCCGATGATGAGGCTGTTGTAGTGATGGCTGTTTCGTCTGTGATAGTGTCGTGACAAGTAATGAAGTAGTAAGTAGGGGGGGACTTGAATGGTGTAGCCAATTAGCGCCCACGAGATAATAACTTCACGAGAGAATAGCTCGCTGGATTTAGTGATGAATCCGACGGTACTTAAGCACGTTAGAGTGAACGTCCAACCTATGAACAGGCGTAGTAATCCGTTTAAATAACTGTGTCTTTTATAATAAGCGTTGGTGACTGAGTAGGCAGGCACAGAAATAAGTAATGTTAAAATGCCAGCAATTCGATAGTGGAAGTCGATGTTGCCATTTTTGGTATACACCAAAACTAATAGTGCCGAAATGACAAGGCACATAGAAATAAACCACTGGCCCCAAAATGTAAGCCCTCTGGCGACCGATTTTCGATCTATGCGTGTATGTATCAAGGTATAAGCCTTGTATAAAGTTTTTGATTAAGTAGGAGTGTCAAGGATGAAAATGAGAAAATTCAGAACACTTCATATTTCTTAGTGGCACACAACAGTTTTCTATTAGTACTCAGGGTTTTTAATAGTAAGGCTTCTCGATTATAAATGTTCGACGTTTTATAACAAATTTTAGTTCGAACGTTATCTTCTCACGCTTCTGTGTACACCAGCTTGCTTAGCAGGTATCACCTTCTTTCAATCAGCGCCCCAGATCTGTGTCAGTTTGAAGCCTTTACGTCCTGCACTAAGCAGTACCCACGGTTACGAACTGAACGGAACAAGCGCTCTTTAAAAGCATCCCTGAATTTTTTTTGCAGTCGACTTAGGCTCATTTCTAGGCCGCTATAAGACTGTGGATCCTTATTGATGCCTGCAATCAACTCCTGTTTGCTGCAAATCCGCACCGAGCTATGTGCCAGCGTATTGATAAGCAGTGATTCAATGATTGTTAGTTGAATGCTGGTGCTAGCATTACATAGCTCTCGCGCCTTTAAATCGAAAAACCAAGTCTGCGGTGGCTGTGAGTAACCAGTAGGGGGGGGCGTAAAGGTTGGCACGTAGGTAGTCGACACTTTATACGAGGTTTGAGGAATGATCAGATCAACAGGAGATATGTTGCTTATCAGTGAGAGCGCTGGTTTAAGATCCGCGGGTGCGAGCGCGTTATTTGGCCTGTCAATGGCAACTGAAACCCAGTCGAAGGGTTTGTTGGCATTAACCACATCATAGGTAGGGCGGTGTTCTTGAGTTAAGACTATATCACTGCTTAGTTGCAAGTTTTTTAAGATAATGGATGTTCTCTTCACGATTAAAATCCTCCATGGATGTTTTTGCTAATTCTCAAAAAAACTTGCCGTAAGAACTGTGCCAGCAGTAACTAAAAATATTTTATAGAAAATCCAATCAGCAAATTTACTTCAGCCTAAGACTGTCCCTCGACGTAAACGATACCCATAGCCTCTTACACTGAATATAAGCTCTAGGTGATAGGTTTTTTTAATCTTGGTTCTGAGACGGCTAATGGTCTTCTCTAAGGCCCGAGGATCATAAAAAACAATATTCGGATGCAGGGTTTTGGCGATGCCGTCTTGGCTCATGACGTGTTCAGGTGCTTGCATAAGCGCATCAAGAATTGTCATTTCGGTATATGAGATTTCAATTTTTTCAGAGGCGCTACATAGCAATAACCTTGTGCGATCAAGGTGCAGTTGAATAGGAGTTGCCCAATGGGATTTTTGTATGGTTTTTGATAATAAAGTGTGGCGCTCTTCCGGATCATTGGGCAGTTTTAGACAGTAATCTGCACCAGCAACATAACAGTCAGCACTTGAAAAGGTTTTGAGTTGGGTCGCTATTACAAAAATACAAGCCGTCTGATTAGATTGGCGGATATTTTTTATAGCGTGGATGCTGTCTTGAATAGCAGCAGGCGCATTGATTTCAAAAAATACAACTTTGACCTTGGAGAAGTTTAGGGCTTGCGCAGTTGCAAGTTTGTGCGCATCAAGATGCAAAACCTTTGAAGTGAACAGTTTATTAATATGATCAACAAAGATTTCTGTATGTACAAAATTGAACACTGAGTAACTCAGTTCGTCGGTTTTGCATCCTTCGAAAAGCATATCAATTAACCTAAATACGTAGAGGCGGCTCGATTTTGCCACATTGGCTTAAATGAAAGAGGGCATTCTACAACGATAAGGTGTTGTGTAGCTCAATAAAATTGAGCCTAGACCCCTCTAAGTGATGAAGAAACAATCACCTGTCACCTGTGTTATAGACCCTGTCAAGTCTTAGCAGGCTCGCTGTTTACGCAAGGCTATGCATAGGTTTTACCGAAGAGTGAGGTCGTATAAAGGCGATTGATCTGCAGCCGTTTCTTCATCAGCGCTAGAAAATTGCTAGGTGAAGGTCTAACAATTATAGAAAAGGTCGTTCGGAGGGTAGCTATTGCAGCCCTCCTTTAAACCGAGCCTCATTACAACAGTCGAATAGGCAGCGCGTATCACAATAAATAGGCCAAGCATTAATAAAGTTTGATTACTCCGTAATTTTTCCGAAGTTCTCGTAGAAGGCTTCCTTGTTGCGGCCATCGGTCATTGTTTGTAAGGAATACTGGCGGTGCAGCATAGCGCCACCGTCTCGAGTCAATGGCGCCCAGCCTATGTTTGCGCGGCTCATAGTCGATACGCTCATCATTTCGTCAAACGGAATCGAAATATAAATCCCTTTGTCAAAACTACCTTCACCATACTCTTCGGATGATGCAGTAGTGCGTGTGACCCAACCACCAAATTTCACGCCATTGGAAAACTGTCTGGATATATCTACAGTGGTGCCCCAATCGCGTGCTAGATAGCGACCGACACTGACAGCTGCATCTAGATCAAACGCTAACTTGGTGTAAGTGGTGATATGGCCTGTAACTGTCCGGTAATCGCGTAGACCAAATCCTTGGTTAAAATCGCGTTGGCGCACATAGTTCAGGTCGGCCCCTATAGACCAGCGTTCACCCATAGGGCGGTAGAGCAATTCGCCCCCAACACCGGCGTACATAGGCTCTAGATAGCCGCCATAGACCATGGCGTACAAATCCTGATCCAGTTGGCGTGCACGGTTAAGTTGCAGTGCTGGCATAGTCACGTCTGAAGTCGTCACGTACTTACGGACATCAGTACGCACTCGTGGTAATCCACTAGGTGCATCGTATTTGAACTTATCGTAGTTATTCAGCAAGTTCGCACTGATACCACCACTTGCCCACGTGCCAGGTGTGAAGCGGTACTGCCCTTCGGCATAGGCGCTGACTTGATAGAGCAAGAATCCATCAGGGCCGCCCATATTTTGTTGATAACCCAAGCCAAAGCCGTACGTAAAAGGATCAGGCTTCTGTTGATAAAGGGTTTTTTCTCTACGCGGTGAGGCTCGATTAATTTCAGTGGTGCGGTGAAGGTTAACTAAATCCTGCTCGTTGTTAACGACGTCACGGAAGGTTGAGCGTGGTACGCTCGTCTCCTCGATAGGCATGTCATACCGTTTGTTAACCAGAGTAAACCACTGAATATCACTGTTCGCGTTATTGTCTAAAATCCGGCTGGCGCGACCCACGCCTTTAGCCGCATAAAAGTATTTAGATTGCTCGCCGTAGACTGTCAGTTCAGAGTCACGCTGGGCAATACGCTCAACTTTATAACCAGCATTTTTCTCCAGTTGCTGGGACACGCTAACCCAATCAATTTGATTCAAAGGCATAGCAGTTGCTTTGGTAGGCAGCGGTTGTGCCGGAGGATCAAAAGTTTTAGCTGGCGCCTTGCGACTTACAAAATTGGTGTGCAGAGTAATACCAAACAGTGCGGTATTACCGCGCTCCCAACCAATGCTCAAATCAATGGAATCATTAAGTTTATAGACAGCACCGATATTGATCGGTGAGTCTTGAACTTGGTTGTTATTTTGTGGTTCATGCTGGTAATCGTTGCCTTCATATTCGACCTTCAGGCTCAAAGGCGCCCAAGGTGTTTGATATGAAACCCCGCCAAATAAAGACGGCGGGCCTCTGAAATACATACTAGTGTTAACATCACCAGCTGTAGTAGTATCACGGCGGTTATTAAAGCTATCACCTAAAAAGCCCAATGGATTCCTCAAATCACCTCGATTACCGATATAACCCCAGGCAATTCCTAAACTGAAATCTAGATTTCTAAAGCGCTTATCGGCAACGAAGTATTCACTAGAGAAAAGTCCAGTACCTCCAACGTCTCGGAAGCCCAGAGCTATTTCGGGAGCCCAGTGACTTTCTTGCCAGAGCCGAACTTTAAAATCCACAGCCTTATCTTTGTTGCTCTGGTTTCCGCTTAGTTCTTCTGGGCCATAGGCACGGTTTGTCACAGATGTATAACGAAAAGTACCTTCCAACCAGTCAAGAGGTTGTAATGACACGCTGTAGCGAGTATTGGGATCAGTCCGATTAGCGTTAAAACTTATCTCTCCAGCAGGTGCCATACGTGCAGTCGGTGTCTGCAGTAATCCAACACCGCCAAAATCACTTTGGGTGTAACGTGGCTCTGCATGAGCCAAGCTGTAGGGTAATAATGCAACCACAAAAAAACGTAACTTCAAGGTGCAACCTCAGCCAGCAATTGAGTGGCGAGGAATTGCGCCAACTGCTCATTTAAATCAGGCGTGGGTAAATCTGGGATGTTATTGCGTACAGGCACCAGGATCGTACTGCCAGCTACTGCATAAACACCGTCTTTGCGGTTCCACGCTGCAATAGGCACTTGTTTGTAGGTGCCGTCGGGGTATATCAACCATAAAAAATCGGCATCTGCCTCTCTCAACCGTGGGCAGTGGTCTAAATAGTCACGAGCCTCTTGCATAGCTTGATAGGGCACGCTGCAGATTTTTGGTACCGCCCCGACAACCGTTACGCGGTCTACCCGTGGCGGGTAAATAACGTGATCACCATCACTGAGCAAGTAGTTATGGGCAAAGCTTACTTCGAGCTTAACGGGATCTAGATCTGCAATTTTGCGTCCAGTCACTGGCAAGCGGCTAACGTACCCATGCAATGATTCTGCGAGGGTGGCAAGTGCAGCGTTGTTATTGAGAAGCGCGCCACGTTGAAGCAGTTTCAAATCGAACAGCACGCCGACTTTTAAGCGGGTTTGTTGTTCGAGTAGAGGCAGATGCATCCACACGGCGGCCAGCCAATAATCATTAGGGTATGGTTCTGCTTTGCTAATCACATCCAGCAGGCGCATACCCGGCGTATAAGCAACACTGACCGGGTTGCTGACTTCGCCAGTGACAGCCACTGCAGCGTTACTATGTGAAGCGTTACTTAATAGGCAAGCGCCCAGTAGCAGCCCGGCAGTCAGTTTTTTTAAATCACTCACCTTGCGGGCTCCCAATCAGGGCGTAAGTGCACGATCTGCAATAAAAGCTCAGGTGTCGCATATTGCTCGCTCTGCAAAATCACGCCGTCATCAACCCTTACCCAGAAGCGGTTGGTACCGTTAAAGCCTAATGCTGGAATGTCTATCTCTTCATCGATACGTTGCAGCACGTAAGGCTTATTAAGAATCTTGATTGTTTCCAGTCCCTTGCGGCGAAACTGGCTATAAACCGTTACACCGACCCGTTGCCCCTCGTACATATCAATCTGGCGAGTGCTAGTGGTGCCATCAGCGATGTGCTGCAAGCCTTGTTTGAACGGTGAGGGCCCGTTGAAGCGAGTGCCGTCCAAGTTAGGAGGCAAACCAACGGTACGCTCTACCAAGCCGTTACGAGTAACCAGTATTTGCTTGCCAGACGCTACCCAGAACTGCAGGTCGCCTTGTTGGCGTAGCCTTGCCATGACGCCTTCGCTGGAATGGGTAGTGACCTTGATTTGTGCATAGGGAACAGCCGAGACATCGGCCTCTGTGATGTGCAGAGGCTCGACGCCCTGAACGGCAGCCTTGAAGGTATCGATGGAGCCTTGCATGACAGGGCTACAGCCACACAGCAAAAGCCCCACCGCTAACCATGAGCGGTTACGAAGAGTTTTCAAAACGGCTCAACCCTTATCGGCTGTTGGCTTCGCTAAGATTATTAGTTGCAGTAGCGCTAGTGCCCAGAATAGTTGCTGATGGTAGCAACTGACTGATCAAGCGATTCCAGCGAGTTACCTGAGCAGGTCCAACATACACAATATCCTGTGGCTTCAGCTCAAATTGCGTGGCGACTGCAAACGCTACAGGAGACTGGGCATCGAGTTGGTAAACCTTGGCGGGTTCTGTTTCAAGATTTTCAGCACCGCGAATCACATATAGTGCATTGCCGTTAGATGTGGTTTGGTTAAGCCCACCGACCGAGCCGACCACATCAGCAAGGTTCATGCCTTTTGTCTTGAAAGTGAGTGCTTGTGGCGCGAGCACTTCACCCATAACGTAAATCTTTTTACGATCGTTATAAGGGAGATACAACTGATCGCCGTCTTTCAAGTAAACGTTATGAAGTTGTGAGCCTTTTGCAGCGTTGAGCGCGTCTAGGTTGAGTACATACTCGCGACCATCGCGAGTTAAAGTCAGGCTGGACAGATCAGCGCTCTGTGCGTTGACTTCAGCCGCACCTAATGCTTCTACGATATTTACAGGTGAAGTGGTGATGGGCAACGGTCCAGCTTTCAGTACCGCGCCAGACATAGTCGCTTTTTGGCTAGCAAAGCGTAGAACACTCAAATCGACTTGTGGGCTGTCAACGTATTGCGCCAAGCGCTGGGCAATAGTCGAACGCAGCTCTTCAATGCTTTTACCTGCTGCATCGACTTGGCCGATGTAAGGGTAAAAAATACTTCCATCTGGACGCACTAAACGACCGTTAGCATCAATCTGTTGTTGAGGGCCTGATGGTGCAGTCAGTTCCGGGTGATCCCAGACAGTGATGTACAGCACATCATTGGGGCCAATTTTATAAGCCTTAGGCTTGAATGCCAGCAACTCTTCTGGTATCGAGCTGGAAACGTAGGTCGCTGCGTTTTGGGCAATCAACTTGGGTGTGATAGGGATCAATTCAACCCGACTGCTTTCTGGTGAGCCTTCTGTGCCAATCTCACTGGTGTCCAAGTATTGACCGGGCGAAAACATACAACCTTGCAGGGCAAGCCCTGCAAGTACCGCGAGCGACAAACTACGAATCATCATTGGGGACACTTGTAAAAGAAACGCATCAAAATCAAAAACCTGGCGTGAGCCAGGTGGTTTAGTTCGATAGACCTGGCAGGTGCTTAACGAGTAGTACCGGTAGTGCCAGTGGTTCCTGTTGTGCCAGTTGTACCAGTAGTGCCGCCGTTGTTGCCACCACCACCGCCACCGCCGCCAGAGGAAATAGCAGCAATACCAGCCGCTGCAGCAACACCCACGCCTACGGCTGTAGTGGTGCTTACACCACCTAGTAGCTCGCTATCGGTGTTAAGAGAGCCCGAAGTCGTACCAGTAGTAGCTGCATTTTCAGCGTTTGGCGCAGCCGGTGCTTCAACTGCCAGTGCGGAAGCGCTCATCGCCAAAGCGAGTGCGGATACAAGTAGTTTTTTCATTGGTAAATCCTTTTGATAAATCGTCTGTATTGATTTATGGGGCTATCAATGCGATGTCCCCTGTGTACACTTCCGGGCCTTGAATCAACGTGAAACCATATAATCAAGCCCTGAAGCGATTCGTTACAGGCATTTTATTGTGCAATAGCCAGTGCAGAATACCTGTGCATAGCCATGCGGGCTGCTGACGTTTTATAACAATCTGCTATCTCGATCTAGCTTTTTACACTGAGAGGATAAATTGCAATAAGGATTCCGATGCTAGAAAAACCGCAGCCAAAGCATGCTAACTCATTCCCCAGCCGCAAGTCTAAACGTGAAAACCTCATCACGCACGCCCATATTTATCTTCGAAGCGCACAATGTCATCTTCCCCTAGATACGATCCGGATTGCACCTCAATCAGTTCAAGTGGGATGACCCCAGGGTTTTCGAGTGCATGAATCTGCCCAATAGGGATATAGGTAGATTCGTTTTCGCACACTAAATAGGTGCGCTCGCCGTTAGTCACCTTGGCTGTCCCGCTTACCACAATCCAGTGTTCAGCCCGATGATGGTGCATTTGAACTGAAAGCTTAGCGCCCGGTTTTACGGTAATGCGCTTGACTTGATAGCGGTAACCATTGTCCACAGAGTCGTATACCCCCCACGGGCGGTATACCTCACGGTGATTGATATGTTCGCTTCGTGAGCCGTTTTTCAGTTGTTCAACGATTTTTTTGACATCTTGCACACGATCCTTGTGAGCCACCAGTACCGCATCCTTGGTTTCGACAATGATCAGGTCATCTAACCCTACTGTTGCTACCAAACGACTGTCGGCGTGCACGTAGGTGTTGCGCGTTTGTTGATTTAGTACATCGCCTTTAAATACGTTGCCTTCATCGTCTTTGGTGCTGACATTCCAGAGGGCAGTCCATGAACCTATGTCACTCCAACCTGCATCCAACGGCACCATCACCGCATCGGCGGTTTTTTCCATCACGGCATAGTCAACCGAGTCGTCCGGGCAGGCAGCAAAGGCCACTTCATCAATGCGGGTGAAGTGCATGTCTTGCGTACCGCCAGCCAAGGCCATACGGCAGGCGGCAAGGATATCCGGGCGGAAGTTTTCAAGCTCCTGCAGATAGCGACTAGCCCGGAACATAAACATACCGCTGTTCCAGAAATAGCTGCCACTGGCCAAGTACCCTTGTGCTGTCTCCAGATCAGGTTTTTCAACAAAACGGCTCACCCTGAATCCGCCAACCCCTGCTTCAGCACCTTTTTCGATATACCCGTAGCCCGTTTCAGCATGGGTCGGAACAATACCGAAGGTTACCAGCTTGCCTTCTTGGGCCAAGGGCAAGGCGGTTTGAATGCTTGCTTGGAAAGCACTTACGTCCTGGATTAAATGGTCTGCTGCCAACACCAATAAAATGGGGTCTTCAGCTTCGCCATGGGCCTCTAGGGCCTGTAATGCAGCCAGCGCGATCGCCGGTGCTGTATTACGACCTATCGGCTCCAGCAAAATATTGGCCTTTTCAAGCCCGAGCATACGCAGTTGCTCGGCTGCAAGAAAACGGTGTTGCTCATTGCAGATCAACCTCGGCAAGGCAGCATTCAGCCCATCGAGACGCTGCAGAGTGGCTTGCAACATCGACATGTTGGCATCGGCCAAAGGCAAAAATTGTTTAGGGTTGAGCTGGCGCGACAGCGGCCATAAGCGTGAGCCCGAGCCACCCGCCATAATGATAGGTAAGAGCATGTTCAACGTCCTGTGTATATGCGATAAAAATTAGCGTAGCGCTGTTAGATAGGCACGTGTATTGGCGTGTACTTGCTCATGAATACCCATCTCGATCAACGGCCACCAGCGATAGGCCCCATGTTGATTGTGAGGTAATTGCATTAATTCACTTTCAGTTAGAACTAACTGGTACGCCAGTACTACGTAGTGAGTATTGGGTGCTTGTTCAGTATCACCAAACACGCTGTCCGTATAAAAGTGTTCATAAACGCCTAAGAGTCTGGCGTCACCGCGCTGATAAACCTGGCCTAACTCTTCAAGGGTTAGACGATTGAAAGCAGCGTCCAATGTTTCGTTTTTTAAAATACGACCGCCAGGCACAAACCAATCGCCTTTTGCG
>NZ_LLWH01000192.1 GCF_001411475.1 Pseudomonas endophytica
ACCGCAGTCCACAAGCCTTGGATCGAATATTGGAAAGAGCCATCGCCAATAATCGCGGGCACCGGGCGATTGCGACCACTGTCGCGCTCGGCCAATGCAATACCGATACTCGCTGGAAGGTTCCAGCCTAGGCTGCCACTGGCAAAGGTGTAAAACGAATCGGGCTGCTCCACAGGCCAAGCGCTGTGCAGCTCGGCGAGATTAGAAGGCGATTCCTCAAGCAGGACAGTATTGGAGGGGGTTGCCGCGCGCAAAGCTTGAAACAGGCTGAGTGATGACAAAAGTCCATCCGCCCTTTCTGCTTGTTCATGGGCTGGTGGGTGCGCAGCTAAGCCATGTGCTTGGTGCTTAACTGTAGCGCTGCCAGCAGCGCGTGGCGTGACCTGTGCAAGTAAGGCTTCCAGCGATAGCACCGCATCGCCCAGTAAGCTATCGCCGACCGGTGCTCGCGCCGCTTCACTCGGGTCGTCGGTGATGTGCAAAAGGCGCAAGCCCGCCGGCAAGTAGTCGCCCGCAACATAGGGATAATAGCGAAACACCGGAGCCCCAATGACGATCGCAAGATCATGCCCGGCAAGCCTTTGCGACAAAGGTGCAATGGCAAAGGGTAAGCCTCCGGCATACAGCGGATGGGTTTCTGGAAACGGAGGCCGTTCTGAAGCGGGGGCGGCATAAACCGGCGCTTGTAACTGCTCAGCCAGCGCAATGGCTTGGGGCCAACCCTGGCCACGGGCGATGGCAGAACCATAAATCAGCGCCGGGTTACTTGCCTTTGATAATGCTTGAGCAAACTCGCTAAGACCTTCAGGGTCTGGAGCAATACGCGTGGATACCTTGCGTACAAGGGCTGGGCCCCTGGCAGGTTTGTCCCAATCATCTAAGGGGATTGATAAAAAAACCGGCCCAGCTGGCGGCTGTATAGCGATGGCGTAAGCGCGCATAAACGCAGCCGGTACATCTTCAGCGCAGACCGGCTCATAGCTCCACTTGACCCAAGGTTTAGGCAAAAGTGCAGGTTCAACGTTGGTCAGCCATGGCTCCATCAACAGCATGTCTCGAGTCTGGTTACCCGCGGTAATGATC
The DNA here is from genome assembly GCF_001411475.1 of Pseudomonas endophytica. Classification (GTDB taxonomy): domain Bacteria; phylum Pseudomonadota; class Gammaproteobacteria; order Pseudomonadales; family Pseudomonadaceae; genus Aquipseudomonas; species Aquipseudomonas endophytica. Next base: position 1,084 of record NZ_LLWH01000192.1, read on the forward strand.
AACGGCGTTCTATTTTGGTACGCGGTCAAAATGTTGCTCATGGCATTACTGAGTCCAGCACTGGTGTGCACGTTGACTATTGCCGGTCGGCGGTTGGCCTGCGCGAAACCATCGGCCGCACCGACAGCCGAGGCTTCGTGCAAGGTTTGGATGTAGCGAAAATCGTCTGGAAAATCCTTAAGGAATGTTTCTTCGGTGGAGCCTGGGTTGCCGAAAAGCGTCGTTAGGCCCAACTCTCGTAGCAGCTGATAGGTGACGTCGCGGACGGTTTTGCCTGTCATGAAAACTCCGATCATTCATATTGATGACATGTCGATACAGGACGCGTGAGCGGCTAAACAGGCCCTAGATTTCGCATGCATTCACCCACGGCCATGGCTGGATCGGCACGTGGGTCGGATCTGAGGCTAGGCAAAGAGGTACTTTTGAGCCTCCACAGCCGACGAACGGTGGTAGGACTGACCTACACCCTTTCTGGTTCAGGCCCCCTCTCCTCTACCTCGACTGTCGGAATGGTCTCGATAGCCCAACTGCTCACGATTTGACGCGCTGGGCTCGGCACTGCACACGCTTTGCGCCCTGTGAATACGCGGTTGAGTCGATCTTTATCAATTTGCCAGCCTTTGTACTCCAGGGCCTTCACCCTGCGCCTAAATAGAATCTGTAACGCATCCGACTTTAACGAAACCTCCTGCTGCCAAGGGCCCACACAAGCATCAGCTTTCACCTCGAATGCCTCAATCTCAGGATCACGCGATCCCAGCTAGCCTCCCAATTGAAGTGGCCAGAAACGAAACGCACGGCGGGGTTGTCAAACCAGTTTAGGACTGGGAGAGGTGGGCGTTCACTTTCTGGAAGGTCACCGAGAAAAGCCCAAATCCACCTATAACGTTCGAGCTTGGGATAGGCATCGACTCTAGCCTTCGCTGGAATCCGTATTCGCTGAGGTTCACCTAATGATTCATCTTCACGCTATTGATCTCGCCTCTGCGCAGTCATACGATGACTGATAACGAATATAACAATAAGGATTTCCTGTGAAACAAACGTCTCTGATTGCTGCGGCACTCACCCTCGGGCTAGGCATAAATGCGCATGCGGCGACCTTCGCCTACATCTCTAGTCCGGGCGATGGTTTGATATCCCAGTACCGACTCGATCAAAACAACGGAGCGTTGGACTTAGTTGAGCAGTACAACGCCGGGGATCAAGTTAACCCAATGGCCATTACGCCTGATGGCAAAGTGCTGTTTGCCGCACTGCGGGTCAAACCTTTTCAAGTCCAAGGCTTTAGCATTGACCCTAAAAGTGGGCACCTGACGCCACTGTCAAAAGCGCCTCTGGCCGAAAGCATGGCTTATCTGTCTACCGATCGCGAAGGGCGTTATCTGCTAGGTGCATCTTACGGCGCCGATACGCTTAGCGTTCAAGCCATCGACAGCGCTCATCAACCCTCCTCCGAAATATTGACCTATAAGACAGGTCTCCACGCGCACTCAGTGCGTACAGATCCGAGCAACCGTTTTGTCTACGCGGGTAATCTAGGCACAGATAAGGTGCTGCAATATCGCCTTGATCACAAAACGGGAGCGCTGACGCCCATTGGTAGCGGCTTTGTGAAAGTTACTGAAAATACCGGGCCTCGGCACTTGGCCTTTTCACCGGACGGCAAATACCTGTATGTGGTCGGTGAAATGAGCGGGACAGTGACGGCGTTTTCAATCAATGACAGCACTGGGGCTTTGACTGAGATTGGCGTTGCCAATGGCATACCTGAGCGGTTGAAACTGGCACACGGCGAAGTCAGGGATGCGCGCAACAATGACTTGAAGGACGATCCCACGCCGCGTATTTGGGCTGCAGATTTGAGGATTTCGCCGAACGGAAAATTGCTGCTCATGAGCGAGCGCACCAGCAGCAGCGTTTCTGCATTTGCCGTTGACCTGTCAACGGGTGAGCTGAAGTTCCTCGATAACTACCCCGTGCAAGAGCAGCAGCCGCGCAATATTGCCTTCTCCCCCGACGGCCAGTGGTTACTGGTCACGGGAGAGAAAAGCGACAAAGTTGGCACGTATGCGGTTAGCGATGACGGCGCTTTGAAACGTGTCGGCGAGGCTGCATCGGGCAAGGGTGCGTTATGGATTGAGGTGCTGCAAACCTCGGCCAATTAGGCCCAAATCAGTCATCGTCACAGGGATTAGTTCTGTGGATACTCTCGGGGGGCTGTTAAGCGGTCCTCTGAGGCCTCCTCGTATCTGCGTCCTTCGGTGATCTGTTAATAATTAAAGGTGCTTCCATGATTATCTTGCACAGCTTCTGGCTCTCACTGGCCACTTACCGCGTTCGTATTGCGCTCAACCTTAAAGGTGTTGCTTTCGAAGAGCGCACCCATGACCTCACACAAGGTCACCAGAACACAGCGGCGTTTCGTGCAGTCAACCCTGCAGGCGCCGTGCCTGCCCTAGAAGGTGCGACCCCTGAGCCTTTGACTCAAAGCTTGGCGATTTTGGAATGGCTGGAAGAAACCCACCCTACCCCTGCGCTGCTGCCCGCCGATGCCGCAGGCCGTGCCAAGGTGAGAGCTATGTTTCTGATCACCGCCGCCGACACGCACCCGTTAGTCGTGCCGAGGGTACGTGCACAACTGAAAAAGCGTTTCGGTGCCGACGATGATGCAGGCGTTGAATGGGCTGCCCATTGGTTCCGAGAGGGGCTGGCGGCATACGAAGCATTACTGCCCGATGGTGCTACCCGCTGTCATGGACAAACACTGAGCATTGCCGACTTGGCGCTTGCCAGCCATCTGATCGGGGCCAAACGTTTCAATGTATCGCTGGATGAGTACCCACGAGTAGCGCATGTGAGCGCGTCGATTATGCAGATACCCGAAATTGCAGCAGCGCATCCCGATCTACAAATTGATGCGCCGCAGATCCAAGAGACTGTGGGAACAGGTCCTTCCTGATATCACGATTGCTCCCTAATGGTCTAAGGCGGGTTCATCAAGCGGCTGGATCACCAAGGCCGCCCGGCCCCAGCAGTAACTGCGTTAGCTGTGTCATCGCCGGTGTTGCTTGGCTGCCTCGGCGTGTCACCAGTTCGTAAGGGTCGCTGACTGACTTCATCGAGTGAGGCAAGATTCGTATCCGATGATGCTGCGCGCATTGGTTCGCGACGTCTATCGAGACTAACGCCACAAAGTCGGGCCGGTTTTGCAGGAGCGATAACGTGGCCAAAATGGAAGTGGTTTCCACCAAGTGGAGCGGGAAGCGAATACCTGCATCGTGAAACTCCCGTTCCAGTTGCACCCGCATCGGCATGTTCGCTCGGTAAACGATCCAGCGGCTCGCCGCTAACTGTTCAAGGCTTAGTGTCTGCGCATCCTTGAGTGGGTGATCAATATTGCCGATCACGGCCAGCGTTTCATCTTGAACCCGCGCACTTGAGAACAGGTGTGGTGAATTACTCACGCAAGTTCGACATAGGGCCATGTCCAATCGACCGCTCTCGATCTGCGCCAATAACGATTGGCTGGTGTCTTCGATGATCTCGAACGACATCTCGGGCTGGATAACAGTGAGTTCAGAGATGGCCCGCATCAACAGCGGTACAGCGCCCATGATTGCGCCGACCGCGAGCCGCCCTCCAACACCTCTCAAGATGGCATCAAGGTCATGCCGAAGATTTGAGAGGTCCGTTTGCACCACGCGAGCGTAGCGGATTGCACAGTAGCCGGCGGCTGTAGGTTCCAAACCCCGATTGGTGCGTTTGAAGAGTGCCGTGCCAAACGTCGTTTCAATCTCTTGCAGCGCTTTGCTTGCACCCGGTTGAGTCAGGCCAACGTTGGTCGCGGCCCCAAGCAGTGAGCGATGCTCGTCCAGTTCAATCAGCAGGCGCAGGTGTCTGGCATGGAGTCTGGACATGATCGAATTGAGCGATGGCGTCACGGGTATTACTCCAGGCTATAGCTGTATGGATTGTTCTCAATACCACAGTGAACAATAGATTCCTATACTGGCCCGGCACAATGCCGCATCAGAAGCGGCAGATCGGCCTGAGATTGGCCCATAACAATAATGCCGATAGGCTTGAGGAGACCCATGTCCCTGATCAATTACATCACTCAAATTCAATTTGCTGCGGGCGCCATTGCGCTTCTACCTGCTGAATGTCAACGGGTTGGTATAACTAGACCTTTGATCGTGACTGACCGTGGCGTGCGTGCTGCCGGGATCATTGATAGGGCTCTGCGCACCTTCACCGATCCTGCTGTTGAACTGCCGATTTACGATGACACACCTTCCAACCCGAATGAGAAGGCCGTTCGTGAAGCCGTGGCCATGTTTCAGGCGTGCGAGTGCGACGGCATCATCGCCATCGGCGGTGGCTCGGCAATCGACTTGGCTAAAGGGGTTGCCGTGTGTGCCACCCATGAAGGCCCATTGAAAAGCTTTGCCGTCATTGAAGGGGGGTTGGCCCGCATCACGTCGGCAACCGCTCCGGTCATCGCGGTTCCAACGACTGCCGGGACGGGCAGCGAGGTGGGTCGTGGTGCAATCCTGATCTTGGATGACGGACGGAAAGTGGGGGTTATCTCGCCTTATGTCGTGCCTAAATCGGCCATTTGCGACCCTGAATTGACCTTTGGCCTGCCTCACGCATTAACCGCTGCGACCGGCATGGACGCTATCGCTCACTGCCTTGAGACCTTCATGGCTCCAGCGTTTAACCCGCCCGCTGACGGTATCGCCCTCGATGGCTTGTGGCGCGCCTGGCGCTTCATCGAAATCGCGACCCAAGATCCAAAGAATCTGGAAGGCCGCATCAACATGATGAGTGCCTCTTTACAAGGTGCGCTCGCGTTTCAGAAGGGTTTGGGCTGCGTGCACAGCCTCAGCCACTCATTAGGCGGCATCAACCCTCGCCTGCACCACGGCACGCTTAATGCGATTTTTCTTCCTGCGGTTATTGCGTTCAATCGCAAGGCGCAGACGGTCGTCAACGAACACAAAATGTCCCGAATCGCTCAAGCCATTGGCTTAGCGGACGAAAGCAAAATTGAAGAAGCCATTCGTAACATGACGCAGGCGTTAGGTCTGCCGACCGGTCTGCGTGAACTTGAAGTGACTGAGGACATGTTCGAGAAAATCATCCAAGGCGCTCTAGCTGATCACAGCCACCGCACTAACCCCCGTGAAGCAAGCGCTGAAGATTATCGTTGGATGCTTGAAGCCTCTATGTAAACAACGATCCATCTCGTCCCAACAATAATAAAAGTGAACCACCATGAATAATAAATATGCGCAAGCAGAGCTTGGTAGCACGCCTACTGAAGCCGTGAGTTCTAACCCTTACAAGAAGTACCAGGTCATTACCGTGAGCCTGCTGTTGGTGATTGGCATCATCAATTACGTCGACCGCAGTGCTTTGTCGATTGCCAATACTTCGATCCAGCGGGACATGGGCATCACGCCGTCAGAGATGGGCATTCTGTTATCGGCATTCTCCTTAGCTTACGCACTCGCTCAGTTGCCGCTGGGCGTGATAATTGACCGCCTGGGCAGCAAGATTTCGTTGGGTGCGGCACTGCTTGGCTGGTCGGTGGCGCAGACCGCTTCGGGTTTAATCAACAGCTTCTCGGCCTTTATCGGGTTACGGATTGTGCTGGGGATTGGTGAAGCGCCGATGTTCCCTTCAGCCGCCAAAGCGCTGTCGGAGTGGTTCGATGCCGAGAAGCGCGGCACACCCACAGGCATTGTGCTGTCGTCGACCTGTATAGGGCCGTGTATTGCGCCGCCGCTATTGACGCTGCTGATGATCACGTGGGGCTGGCGAGGCATGTTTATCGTCACCGGCGTGTTCGGGATTGTATTAGCGGCTTGCTGGTTCGCGTTTTACAAGAGCAAGGAGCGCTACTTGGCTGAGCTTCCGGCCCAAGAGCGGGAAAGACTGCTGGCCTCTCAACCACAGTCGGTTGCAACGCCTAAGCCAACCATCAAAGAGCAACTCAGCGCTTGGGCTGAGCTGTTCCGCCACAAAACCACGTGGGGCGCCGTGTTGGGTTTCATGGGTGTGATCTACATGCTGTGGTTGCACCTGACTTGGCTGCCGGGCTACTTCGAGCGTGAGCATGGCCTAACGCTCTATCAAACCGCTTGGGTCGTATCGCTTGCCTATGTCTTTGGCGCACTGGGGACCATTGTGGCGGGGCGCATTTGTGATCGTTTGGTTAAGAACGGTGTGTCGATATTGGGCAGTCGCAAGATCGTGGTGGTTTGCGCCCTGCTCTCGGCGGCCGCCTTCACCGTACCCCTGTCGTTTGGCAGCGGCATTGTGTTGAGTGTGATGTTGCTGTGCTGCGCCCTGTTCAGCGTGAACATGGCCAGCTCTACGGCCTGGATGATCGTTAACACCGTAGTGGACAACCGCCGAGTGGCCTCTTTTGGGTCTATCCAAAACTTTGGCGGATACCTCGCAGGCTCGGTTGCACCGATAGTTACAGGGTTCAGCATCCAGCAAACCGGCTCCTTTGCTTCTGCATTTTTGATCAGTGCCGTCGTGGCATCTGTGGCAGCAATGGCCTACGTACTGCTTCTCAAGCAGCCTATTTCTACTGACCAGTAATCAGCTTGGAGAACGAAGTTTATGCAACTCACGGGTGAACAATTAATTGGCTATCAGGTAATTCGCGGTAAAGGGCGTGAGCTTCTGGCGATCAATCCTGATAATCAACAGGCTATCAGTACACCGGTTTTCAATTGCGCGACCTCTGACCTTGTCGATCAAGCCTGCGAACTGGCAGAGCAAGCATTCGACCCGTTGCGTGCTACCGCTCCCGAAACCCGTGCTCGGTTTCTAGAAGCCATTGCTGACGGGATCCTTGAACTCGGATCGACCTTGATTGAGCGAGCACACATCGAGACTGGTCTGCCAGTCGCCCGACTGGAAGGTGAGCGCGGTCGAACGGCTAGCCAATTGCGACTGTTCGCCACAGTTCTGCGTCAAGGCCGCTGGCAAACCGCTACATTTGACACAGCGCTATCTGATCGCCAGCCGTTGCCACGGCCTGACTTACGCTTGTGCAAAATCCCGCTAGGTCCGGTTGTGGTCTTTGGTGCGAGCAACTTCCCTCTGGCGTTTTCCGTGGCTGGAGGAGACACCGCCTCTGCCTTGGCCGCCGGTTGCCCGGTGGTGGTCAAAGCTCACCGTGCGCACCTGGGAACTTCTGAGTTGGTCGGCCGTGTGATTCAAGAGGCAGCAAGGCGCTTGGAACTGCCTGAGGGCACATTCTCGCTGGTGGTGGGAGACGGCAGCGACGTCGGCCAACAATTGGTTTCTCACCCGGCGATCAAAGCGGTCGGTTTCACCGGTTCTCGCTCTGGCGGTCTGGCGCTGATGCGCACAGCTGCAGCGCGGCCTGAGCCGATCCCGGTTTACGCGGAGATGAGCAGTATCAACCCAGTATTCCTGCTACCGGGAGCACTGGCTCAACGAGCCAACGCCATTGCCACGTCCTTCGTTGACGCGTTGGTGATGGGCGCCGGCCAGTTCTGCACCAATCCCGGTGTGGTACTGGCGGTGGAAGGCCCTGATCTGGAAACTTTCTTGGCTCAAGCTGGAGCGTCCTTATCTGAGAAGGCAGCGCAGACCATGCTGACGCCCGGCATTCACTCTGCCTATGAAAAAGGCGTCAACAGAGTGGCGGCTGAAATCGGCATAGAGCCTGTGGCGTCAGGCAAGGCTCAGTCAGGTGGGAGCCAAGCGCAAGGGCATCTTTACCAGACCACTGCTGCGAGTTTATTAAGCAATTCTGGGCTATTGGAGGAAGTGTTCGGCCCTGCCGCCATAGTTATTCGCTGCCAATCCGTTGAAGACATGCTGGCATTTGCACGTTCTATTGAGGGTCAACTGACGGCGACGCTTCATATGGAAAACCAAGATCAGGCCATTGCTCAGGGTCTGGTTCAAGCGATGGAGAAAAAAGCCGGGCGTATTCTCGTCAATGGCTTCCCGACTGGGGTAGAGGTTTGCGACTCCATGGTGCATGGCGGCGCGTTCCCGGCGACCTCGGACAGCCGCACCACGTCAGTAGGGTCCACGGCTATTGAGCGTTTCTTGCGCCCAGTCTGCTATCAGAACTTCTCCGACGCCTTGCTCCCTGACGCGCTCAAGCAAGACAACCCACTCAATATTTGGCGCCAAATTGATGGGCAACCCACCGCGCCTAATCGCTAATCGTTAATGGCCTCTGGAGTCAAGGCGTCTGCCTTGGCTCCACGCCCTCGCCCTCAACGGTTACTCCGGCGCCAGCGTCGATAGCATCTCTGCGCGGCACACATCGAGTATTTCATCCGTTAAAGGAGAGTTATCCGGGCACGCCCGCGACAACACGACAGCACCAATGGCGTGAGCGAGTAAGTCGATCATTTTTACTCGAGCCTCTTGTGTCGTCACCTCCTGCTCGGCTGCGTACTTCTGTTGAAGTGCAGCAAGCATGTTCTCAACACCACTGGCAAAGGTCGCCTTCAACTCATCTGACTGGCGAGCAGCGTCACCGCACAAGGCCGCCATGGTGCAGCCCACTCCCCTGCCGTCTCGGTGCTCTCTGGATACATAGCGATTGACGAACCCAACAGGATCGAGATCGTCGGCACCGGCAATGGACTGTGCAAGGCTCTTTTCAGCAGCCTCAGCCATCAAGTCCGCCTTGGAACCGAAATGTTTGTAGAAGCCACCCTGAGTAAACCCAGCAGTGGCCATCAACTCCGCCACACCGACACCGTCGTAGCCACGCTCACGAAAAAGCTCTGAAGCCGTGTCCACAATATGAGCCCGGTTAGCGAGTGATTGCGTCTTGGTGATCTTCATTGCGCACTCCTAAACCACTTAAACAATGGGCTGACTATACTCTGATGTCGACCATAATCAAAATCGTTGACATGTTTGATTACGGACGACAGCATTGCTTTGATCCGCGCTCTGGGATTCGAAAAGGTCGACTTGCTAGGCTTTTCGCTGGGTGGGTTTGTGGCTCAGGACATCGCATTAAAAGCTCCCGCGTTGCTACGCAAACTAATCCTGACGGGCACCGGGCCTGCGGGCGGTAAAGGGATCGACAAGGTGTGGTCGGTGTCGTGGCCGTTAATGCTTAAAGGGCTTGTGACCTTACGCGACCCTAAGTCGTACCTTTTCTTCACGGCATCGGCCAACGGTCAACACGCGGCTAAAGATTTTTTGAAGCGGCTCAAAGCACGCAAACACAGTCGTGATAAAGGCCCTACTCCCTCAGCGTTCTTGCAACAACTCAAAGCAATCACTGCATGGGGACGCCAACCGCCTCAAGATCTGACCTCACTGCACATCCCCACCCTGATTGCCAACGGTGACAGCGACATCATGGTGCCCACTGTGAACTCGTCTGAATTGGCACGGCGTATCCCTAACGCGCAGTTGATCATTTGTCAGGATGCCGGGCATGGAGGGATTTTCCAGTATCACACCGACTTTGTGGCCAAAATGTTGGCATTCGTCGACACCTGAATACCCCTCACAACGTTCTTCGATAATCACCCCGCACGCTTGGAGATAGACATGAACTACAAAACGTTTGGCAACACCGGACTTAGCGTTTCCGAACTCGCGTTAGGCACCGGAACTTTCGGTACTCGCTGGGGTTACGGCGCAGACCCGGAAGCCAGTAAAGCGATTTTCAACGCTTATGCGCAAGACGGAGGTAACTTCATCGACACAGCGGACGTGTATCAATTTGGGCAGTCCGAAGCGTTGCTTGGGGGCGGCGCGACGATTTTGTACTGGCGACAAAGTTCAGTAATGGCGCCGCAGCCAACTCTAATCGGCTCGCCACAGGCAACAACCGCCGGGCGTTAGTCACGTCGGTAGAAGCCAGCCTCAAACGCCTTAAAACAGATCGCATCGACATTTACTGGGCGCATCACCCAGACGGCGCAACGCACACTTATTCTGGACACGGTATGGATCACTCAAAAGATCCACTGTTAGCTTATTTCATGGGGCCATTCGCTTAAACACGGGCATCAAGCAACGCCTGTGGCGTGTCGACGTCACCGATTAAGCCGACATCATCCAACTCGATAATCTGTTGTGACTCGGGGTGCCTGTTGATGACCTCACGCCCGCCGCTATCGCCCTTGATCTGAGCCAGTTCGGACCAAAAGTCGCGCCCGAATATGACCGGATGGCCACGTTGGCCGGCGTAAAACGGCAGGACAATACGTGTCTCGCTAACCTCTTTCAGTAAATGGCGTAACGTCGTTTCGCGAAGCCAAGGCATGTCACCCAAAAAAACCGCTACAGCAGCGGCATTCGAGTATTTCAGCAACCATTCAATGCCACACGCCAGGCTGTGCCCCATGCCCAGCTCCGCCTGCTGGCAGTGTATCGGTGCACTCTTGTCCGGCAGGTTTAGCCTGTCAGCGTTATCGTCTGCGCGCAGCACCACGAACACGTCACTTAGCACCGCGCAAGGTACTGTCAGCGTCGCCGGTAAAAGCTGCTGGTCATCGCTCAAGTACGCTTGGCGTTTATCACTTCCAAAGCGTTTACTCACACCCGCCGCAAGCACCAGCCCTGCAACCGAATCAATCAAAGAGTCCTCAGCCATCGCCTGCCCCTTAACCGTTATAAAAACCTTCTACGGTCGCGTAACGTGCCATCTTTTACGTTGCAAGGTCAAAAGAGCGAGGTCATTGCGTGTCTATCGAGTAGAACGCAATGACCCCATTAGGACTCAAGTCATCAGAAGCGATCTAACGGCTTAGCCCCCGCGTGACCCCGTAACCTTGTCGATAGAAAGCGTGAGGATATCAATCAGGTTATCGACGTCAGCGTGTGTGTAATTCAGCGATGGCGCAAACCCGAGGATATCGTCAGCAAAGGCCCGGAAGACTAAGCCTTCGGCGAACGCGTGAGCCAGGATTTTTTGCCCAAGTTTTAATGAGGGGTCCGGCTTGGCTTTTGTCTGCTTATCCGTCACCAGCTCAACGCCTGCCAACATGCCCTGCCCCCGAACTTGGCCCACAAGGTCCAAACGCTCCAAGCTGCGAAGTCTTGTTTGGAAGTACTCGCCCACTTCGATGCCATTTTTTAACAGGCTGGTTTCATACAGATCCAAGGTCGCGTTGGCGATGGCAGCGCTGACGGGGTGACCGGCGTACGTCTGACCGTGACCAAACGGGATACCTCCAGCCCCAGCCTCTGCAATCGCGGCATAGATGTTCTGGCTAATAATCGTTGCGCTCATCGGTGCGTAACCTGAGGTCAGACCCTTTGCAAGGATCATAAGATCAGGGCTGACACCTTCGTGCTCGCAGGCGAACATCGGACCTGTGCGACCAAACCCTGTAATCACCTCATCGACGATCAGCAGGATGCCCAGCTTGTCGCATGTCTCTCGCATTGCTTTTAGGTAGCCTGCCGGCGGAACAATCACGCCCCCCGAACCAATGATAGGTTCACAAATGAAGGCCGCGACATTTTGCGCGCCGATTTCTAGCACTTTGCTTTCAAGCGCGGCCACGGTGGCCTGTAGAACAGAAGCCTCGTCTGGGCCTGCGCCGTGGCGATAAGGATACGGCGCCTCAATGTGGTGCTGGGTGGACGTAGGCACATCAAAGTAGCGGTGAAATACGCCAAGCGCCGTCAGCCCACTGCCCACAGCGGATGAGCCGTGATAGCCACGCTGTACGGCAATAAAATGTTTTTTCTCGGGGCGACCGATAGCGTTGAAGTAATAGCTCACCGTACGGATTGCGGTGTCGACCGCATCAGACCCTCCTTGCCCAAAAATCACGTGATTCAAGCCTGGAGGGGCTAATTTTGCTAAACGAGAGGCCAACTCGATAGCCGGTTCACTGCCAAAACCAAAGTACCCGGTGGCATAAGGCAGAGTTTCGAGTTGCTTTCTGGCTGCCTCAACGAGGGTTGGCTGCCCATAGCCCGCGTTTACACACCATAAACCTGAAAAGGCATCCTGAACCCGACGCCCGTTGACATCCACCAAATGGATTCTGTCTGCACTTTTCCAGGCACAGACACCTTTCGCTTGGTGATCCAGCAAAGCGGTAACCGGGTGAACCCAGTGCTGATCTTTTTCTTGTAAGTTGTTCATATGACCTCTAAATCCAATGGCATAGTCGATCGGTTCTGCACCCTTGATTTAAAGGGCGCAGAGCGCACTTAACTGACGAGAATGAAAGGCTTAATCGAGCCCACCTTGGCAGACATATTTGATGTGCATGTATTCGTCTAAACCATGCACTGAGCCCTCTCGGCCATAGCCAGAGTCTTTAACACCGCCAAATGGAGCGGCTTCGGCGGCCAAAGCGCCTTCGTTGACACCTACGATGCCGCACTCCAATGCATCAACCACGCGATGAACGCGGCGCATATCGTTGGTGTAGAAGTAAGAGGCCAGACCGAATGGCGAATCATTGGCCATTTCTATCACCTGCTCTTCAGTGTCGAACGGCGTGATGGGCGCGATGGGACCGAATGTTTCTTCGTGCAAGCACTGAGAGGAGCGGTCTACATCAGCCAAAACGGTTGGCGCATAGTAGGTAGACTCGGCGCGCTGGTCGGTAAAGAGACGTTGACCACCGGTTAACACCCGTGCCCCGCGCTTCACGGCGTCACTGACGTGTTCTTCAATCTTGGCAATGGCCTTGGCGTTAATCATGGGGCCAATTTGCGAGGCAGGATCACTGGCGGGGCCTACCACCAAGGCGGCAACACGTGCCGTTAACTTCTCTAAGAACGTGCCATAGACCTTTGACTGAACATAAATGCGATTAGGGCAGACACAGGTTTGCCCGCCGTTGCGGAACTTCGCCACCATCAAGCCTTCAACCGCGGCCTCTAGATCGGCATCATCGAACACAATAAACGGTGCATTTCCACCCAGCTCTAACGCCAGTTTTTTCAGGGTTCGAGAGGACTCATGGGCCAAGTGTTTGCCCACAGGGGTCGAGCCGGTGAAGGTGATTTTGCGTACCCGTGCATCCTCAAGCCACACGTCAGCCACCACTTTGGAGGACGCGGTGATCACGATGTTTAAGACCCCCGCCGGAACGCCCGCCTCCTCGGCAAGCTTTACCAATGCCAGCGCTGTGAGCGGGGTTTCTGCCGCGGGTTTACACACCACCGTGCAACCGGCTGCCAGCGCGGGTGCGATTTTTCTAGCGATCATCGCCGCCGGAAAGTTCCACGGGGTAATCGCGGCAACAATTCCAACCGGCTCTTTATAAGCCGACATCTTACGGCCACGCACCGGCGCAGGAATGATGTCGCCGTTGGCACGCGTCGCCTCCTCGGCAAACCACTCGACATAGCTGGCGGCGTAAGCAATTTCACCAATGGCTTCAGCGAGTGGTTTTCCTTGCTCAGACGAGATGATTTTGCCCAAGTCCTCAGCGTTGGCCATGATCAGGTCGTTCCAGCGTTTTATAATCGTAGCGCGCTGTTTGGCCGGTGTTGCGCGCCACGTTACAAATGCTTGGGCGGCAGCCTCAACGGCGGCTTTGGCCTCTGTTTCATCGCTGTTAGGCACCTGCGCTACGGGTACGCCAGTGGCAGGATTATTCACCGGGAACGTCGCACCCGATTGCGCATTCTGCCAAGCACCAGAAATGAAATTCTGTGTCGCCATCAACTCTTTACGTTGCAATTCAAAGCTCATAAATCCCCCAAGGTTTCGCCCGGACGCCAGCTTCACACATCGCTGTTTCATCCCTTTGTCAGGGTTAAATCCTATGCAACGTCCCCGCCGCTAACCACCTAGTTAAAGCAGGATAAAGGGCACTTCATTCAGTACTTTGAGTAGCAATAAGGCGATGAATTGGCCGCAGCTTGCGGGTTAATCATCGGCCATTAAAAAGCCGGTTGAGCATTGCTGCTCAACCGGCCACCTTGGGTGCGAGTTAACTCATCAAGTACGCCGGGCGCAGCGCGCTTGATGGATCATGCCCATCACGGCCAAGGCCACCCCCGCTCCCCCCGTAGAAATCACCAACACTTGATAGTCCGGCATAAAGCACATGGTGGTGAGACAGATCACGATAAAAACAATGACGATCCACGTTAGCCATGGGTAAAGCCACATTTTGAGCGGGATTTCGCTACCTGCCAGGTCAAGCTTGCGGCGCATCTTTAGTTGAGAGCAGGCAATCACCAAGTAGACCAGCAGCGCAATGGTGCCGGTCATGTTCATCAGCGTGTCCAGCACGTCTTTAGGACGTAGTGCTTCACTGAAATTGATCAGCGCCAGCACAATGGCCACGGCACACGAACCCACAATGGCGAATACAGGGATGCCCGTTTGCGGCTTGATGGTCTTGAAAATCGAAGGCGCATCACCCCGCGTCGCCAGCGAGAACAGCATCCGTGATGCGGTGTAGTGAGCTGAGATCAAGCAGCTGCTGACCGAGGTAAGCACCACAAAGTTCATCAACAGCTCAGCCCCGGGCACGCCCAGCAACTCAAGGGTACGACGATAAGAGCCGTAACCGGATACACCCAACATAGGGTCGTTCCACGGCACCAGACAGACGATGAGGAAGATTGAACCGACGTAAAACAGCCCGACTCTCCAAACCACAGATTTGGTGGTTTTGATGATTTGCTGAGAAGGGTTTTTCGATTCAGAAGCGGCGATGGTGGCGATTTCTGCTCCGAGGAAGGCGAACATCACACCGAGCATTGCCCCCACGACCGGCTCGATACCGTTAGGTATGAACCCGTGCGCCGTCAGATTGCTGATGCCATGCACTGTCCCCCCTGTCCAAATGTTGGTGACCGCCAAGCAACAAATCACCAAGAAGCAGACGATAGCGACCACTTTAATCAAGGCAAACCAAAACTCGAACTCGCCATAATTCTTCACGTTGAAGAAGTTGATGCTGATAAGCACCAAGGTCACCGCGAGGACGTACACGTTGACGCTGAACATGGGGAACCAACCGTTCAGGATTTTACCGGCAACATACGCCTCCCAAGCCATCAGACTGACCCAATACCCCCAGTACAACCAGCCAATGGTGAACCCTGCCCAACGGCCAATGGCCCGGTCGGCGTAGGTTGAAAAAGACCCGGTATCGGGCGAAGAGGTGGCCATCTCGCCGAGCATTCGCATGATCAGCATCATCAAGATGCCGCCAGTCAAGAATGCCAATATGGCCGCAGGCCCAGCACTGTGAATAACGCTGCCTGACCCGACAAACAAAGATCCGCCAATTACCCCGGCAATCGACATCATGGTCAGATGTCGGGATTTCAACCCAGCCTTAAGGCTTGGGGTTGCCCCTGTATCACTGCTTAGACTCGTGCTTGTCGTGTCCATCTTTTTAACTCTCTCATTATTTTAATAAGTGCAGAGTCACTCACACGCTCTGGTCATCAACGTGTCCACTCCCCTCGTTAGAGAGGAGCGTTGTGCGGCTTTGCTGGTGATGGCGAGGGTTAAGCGTTAGCCGCAATTAGAGCGCGCTCAAACATGTCCAGCGCTTGCGCTACATCCTGCTCACTGATCACCAGTGGGCAGATAAAGCGCACGACGTTGCGGTATACGCCACATTTGATAACTAACAAACCTTCTTCGCGAGCCGCATCAATCACGCGCTGCGCCATCGCTGCATCCGGCGCTTTAGTCGCGCGACTTGAGACAAACTCAACCGCGGCCATTGCGCCGATAGCACGCACGTGGCCAATACTGTTGAAGCGATCTTGCAGGGAGGTAAAGCCTGTCAACAGCTGAGCGCCGATGGCGCGACTGCGCTCGTTCAGTTGTTCTGACTCAAAGATCTTGATGACTTCCAATGCCGCCGCGCAACCCAGCGGATTACCACCATAAGTACCGCCCAAACCACCCGGCTGGGGAGCATCCATGATCTCGGCACGCCCGACCACCCCCGAAATCGGCAGCCCGCCAGCCAAGCTTTTGGCAACCGTGACCAAGTCAGGCTTAATGTCTGAGTGTTCAAAACCAAACATCTTGCCGGTGCGCCCAAAGCCCGTCTGAATTTCATCGCAGATCAAAACGATGCCCCGTTCCTGGGTTATTTTGCGCAGTGCACGCATGAATTCCACCGGCGCGGCAATGAAACCGCCATCACCTTGGACAGGTTCGATGATGATGGCCGCTACGCGATCTGCGGCGATCTGGGTATCAAATACCTCTTGCAATGCTGCCAATGCTTTCTCTGTGGTAATGCCACGGTATTCGTTGGGGTAAAGCGTGTGATAAATGTCCGGCGCATAGGGGCCGAAGTTCTGCCGGTACGGCTGGCTCATGCCAGTCAATGTCATGCCCATCAACGTCCGCCCGTGGAACCCGCCGCGAAACGCAATCACTCCAGGGCGATTGGTGTAACCACGGGCAATCTTAACGGCGTTCTCTACCGCCTCTGCTCCCGTGGTTAAAAACACAGACTTGTAATGCTCGGTGCCGCCCACCAACGTGTTCAGTTGCGCGGCAAGGTCGGTGTATTGGTCGTAAGCGGCCACTTGAAAGCAGATGTGTGAGAAGGTTTCTAACTGTTTACGAACGGCTTCGACCACCCGTGGATGGTTGTGACCAACGTTCAGGACGCCAATCCCGGCCACGAAGTCCAAATATTTTTTACCTTGGTCATCCCACAGATAAGCCCCAGCTGCTCGGCTAACGGTTATTGGGTGAGCCACTGCTACCCCATTGGAGATGTGCTGGGATCGGGGCGATACAGACAGTTTTTGTTGAGAAGACATGGCATCCACCTTTATGTGTCAGTGTGCCAATGCTAACCAGCCTCTCAGCCCCGACGCTTCGAACGAGAAATAGGAATAGCGCGAAACGTTATCCTGCTTAGAGTAGGAGCCTGCGGCGGCTCATGTGTCATCGCCCGCTAATACATACATCTGCGCCGCCACTTGCAGCTTGAACTTATGTTCTGGGTTATCGAGGGAAAGGTGCAGCATTGATTCTATTCGCTCTACCCGATACCTCAGGGTACTGATGTGGATATCCAGCACCTTCGCCGTATTAATCAGTTGAAAACCTTCTTGAGCCAAGGTCAGTACGGTGTCGATCAAAGCGTTGCCCCGCTTGGGGTTACCAAGCGGCTCAATAAGTTTTTCGATCAATAAACGTCGAGCATCTGAATCCCCCATTAATGCTCTGGGGAATAAAACTTCATCGAAGTCATGCAGCTTTCCGGGTTTGAGCAAAGGCAAGAGCGCCAATACGTCTTCAGCGCCTTGCGCCATGCCTTTGACCCCGTGATGCACTCGGCTAACGGCCAGTGCACCGCCTTCTGAGCGTACTGAGCGCCAAATAGCATCCGGGGCGTTTTCAGCCGGAAGTAGAAAGCTGATCTGATTCAAAGAGACAGACATCAGCGGGGCAATTGTTAACCCCTGCATCGTTTTGGCGATTCGATCCGCCATTTTCGTGCGCCGGTCAAACCCCTCCAGCGAAAGCGGAATTGGTTCATTCAATAAGACTAAACAAACCCTGTAGCCCCTGCTTTCACTCCATCCAGACACTTGGGCTCTTTCAATCGCGCTGGGCGTTGCAGAGAACTTACCCTCCAGCAAGCCCGCTACAAAGGCGTACCCCAGCCGCGTTTCTTGATCGGATAACTGCCTCTGGTAGGTCAGGTGCAACGCGGCAATCACTGCCGCGTGCTCAAGCGCACGCACATCTAACTCCTCAAACTCTGCGCCCTCGTCGTATAGCCAGACAATACCGATCACTTCTCCACGCAGCCTGATGGCGCCGCCCAGCCTAGAGCGCCCAGCAGGTTCGACAACCACCTTGGGCGTATTGGGCTCAAAGAAGCCGCACAGTGATTGCAACTCGGTGAGTTTCTTAACGAGCACCCGCTCGTTGGACTCACTCACTTCGGGGTCTGAGGCCCCCAACACCGTGCCGTCCACAGAGACTACCAGCGCGTTTTTGTCCAACGCAGAATGCAGAGCTCGCGCCAATCCCTCTAGATTGTTCCCCTCCAGAGCGGCTTCCGTCAGGGTGCGATGAATGTGGTCTGAGCGGCGAATAGTCTCGGCCTGAATGTTGATAATACGTGCCAAAACATCGTACATAATCTCGCTGAACTGGATTTCCCAAGGCAACTCAAGCAGTGGCAAATGGCAAAGGTTGGCCTCGTCGATGGCCGCTTGAGTGAAGTGTTCGCGAAAATGTGGAACCGCCAGCACCACTCCCACCAAACCAATTTCACTGAGCCGTCGCACCATGACCCGACACGCTTCGTCGTCGACGGGCCAGTTGTAACCGGTGGTCAACAGCAGTTCGCCCGGCTTTAGCCAATTGGTGATTTCTGGGTGATCGACGATGTGAACCCAGGTGATTTCCCGGTTCATAGCGCCCTCACCTGCAACCACGGTGGCCTCGCGTAATACTGTGTTTTGAATCGCGGCATCGAGTTTCATGATTTACCTCTCTCACCCAGCGAAGAGCGCAGATCCAATAGAAGGTTTAGGGTTTAGAGCGTATCGCCCCACCCATTGACTCAGTGCGCAGCAACGGAGACTAGAGACTTTCACCCAGAATGCACAGGCCCGATACCTACTTGTAATAGGAAGTGAACGGCCTTTTTCCCTATCTCAAGGAGGAGTAAACACACCATATGGTTGCGAGCGCGTGGTGCTTAGCCAAGCGTGCAGTTTTGCGGGGCCAACAATAAACAAAGCCCGCCAATGGCGGGCTTTGGTAATGCATTTTGAGTGGGGGGTCACCTTGGGGAAAGGATCAGACCTAAACTCAAAACGCAGTACTCAGGGTCAACGACACGCTGCGCGGGTCGCCGTAGATAGCGCCAGCATAGAAGCCGTAGCGCGTGTAATAGGTCTTGTCGAAGAGGTTATTGGCGTTAAGCGTCACAGCGGTTTCGTCGGTGAGTTGGTATTTAGCCATGGCATTCCAGATGGCATAGCCCGACCAGTTCACGTCGGTCGGCCCGCGACTCACACCGTTAGTAGGAACACCCGCCGGGGTAGAAGTAGCGCGAATGTTGGTTTGTGCAGTGACACCCGCGCCAACGGTTAGGCGGTCCAGCGCACCCGACAGGTGATAAGTGGTCGATGCCTTGAACAGATGCGAGGGATCACTTTGGCCATCGGCATTCAGCCGGCGAAAGTGCAAGTAGGTATAGCCGCCATAAATGTTCCAGTCAGGGGTCAGAGCGCCGGACACTTCGAGGTCTATACCTTCAGTCTCTACGCCAGAGCCCGTTTTATAGGCTTGGGCGCCAGTTGGTGTCAGGTTGCCACCATCGGTGACCGCCTTGTTTTCTTGGCGGGTTAGAAAGTACGCGGCTTGGGCATTAACCCGGCCGTCGAACCACGCACCTTTAATCCCTGTTTCATAGCTTTGGCCACGAATTGGCTCGATCTTACTGCCGTTAGCGTTTTCTTCGCTTTGCGGGCTGAAGATGTCGGTGTAACTGGCGTACAGCGAGTAAGTGTCGTTCAGGTCATACACTGCCCCCAAGTAAGGGGTAACGATACCGTTTTGTTGCTGACTGCTGCGCGCACCGCTGGTGGCTAGCGTGGTGCTGCTGTAGTCACTGATTCGTGCGCCCAAAATCACCGACAGCGGATCAGTAATGCTCAAGCGAGTGGCGGCATACATACCCTGCAAACGGGTAATGGTCTTGGTGTGCAGGCCGGTCTTATATGCAAGGATGCGATAGTCATCATCCACACCGTTATGCCAGTCGGTGATCGGGAAGCCGTTATTGGCGCGGAACTGACAACCCAATGCGCTAGGGCTGGTGCGCGTGTCGCTAACCATGTTGCAGCGGTATTGAGGCGACCATGCGACTGTACGGCTGTCGTTGTAGCCAAACATGGCTTGATGCGTACGTCCGAATAAACTGAACGGGCCGGTGACATCAACCTGCGCCGACTGCTGAGTGGTGTCGGTAGAACTGTGCAAACCATTGAGCACCGCGCCAGTGCCATCTTGGTTCCAATAGCCCCCGTACGCTCCGCCGCCAATCGAGTTGACCTTGGCCAACCCACGGTGATTCAACGCTTCAGTGGTGCTTTGCGCGGCTTTTACGTTCAAGGTCCAGTCATTGTGAAAGCGTACCAGATTGGGATGTTCGCACCCCAGCCGCCACCAACGACTTTGTTGTATTCGTATTGGTAACCGGCGCCGAGAGTGGTGTTATCGGTCAAGTCGAATTCAAAATTAGCCATCGCGGCTCGGGAGCGATCGGACTGTTGATCACGGAAAGAATTCGAATCCTCTTGCGTCATCACCAAACGCGAGCGCAAACGCCCATCTTCAGAGAGCGGCAGGTTCAGGTCTGCGCCCAGGCGGCGCTTGTCCCAACTGCCGTAGGTCATGTAAGCACTGCCACCAAACTCATAGCCGGGGCGTTTGCGAATAAGGTCAATGGTTGCTGACGGGTCACCGGTGCCGCCCAATAGACCATTGGCGCCGCGGACGATATCAATCCGCTCATACAGGTCCATGTTCAGCGCGTTGCCGCCGCCGCTGAAGTCCGAACCGCCTTGAAATTGCAGGCCATCCACTTTCCAGTTGCTGATCGAATAGCCGCGCGCCCGGTACTCGGTTCGCCCACCCACTTCCGACTTACTCATGGTGATGCCCGGCGCGGCGTCCAACGCTTGCTCGATGTTGGTGATCTTGCGGTCTTGCATTTGCTCTTGAGTAATCGTGGTCACCGACTGCGGCGTTTGGCGCGGCGTCAGTTTCATGCCGGTCGAGCTATTAGTGCTCTTGACGGTATAACCCAACTGTTCAGCGTTAGCCTCTGACGTCTGGGTTCCTTCAACATTCAAGGTGTCGAGTTCCAGCGCCTCAGCGCCAGCCTCTTGACTGGCGATGCCAACCACGGCGCTTAAACCGATTGCCATCATCAGCGGTGTTTGCCGACGTTTACAGCGGCCCACTATGTTCAACATCAAAGGTTGCAGTGAATAGTCCGTCATGATGCCCTGCGTAGTCATTGGTAACAGTTCGTATTTGCAGATGATTTTTGGTAGCATTTTAGGCATCGCGACGTAGGTCACTATCATCGGTTTGTGTGGGTATGTAATGGAATGTAATGAGTTGCCTGTCGCAAAATCCCGCCTGTCGGCCAAAACGTTATTGGTGGTGGATGACGACGATGAGATCCGCGAGCTGCTATGCGATTACTTGAGCGAGAACGGCGATCACGTACTGGCAGCGGCCGATGGCGAGCAGATGTGGGCACTGCTCGAGCGCCAACCGGTTGATTTAGTCGTACTCGATGTGATGTTGCCAGGTGAGGACGGTCTGAGCCTGTGCAGGCAGCTTCAAGCACGACCTGAACTGAGCGTCATCATGTTGTCCGCCAAAGGCTCGGCCTTCGACCGCATCATTGGGCTGGAGGTGGGAGCCGACGACTACCTGACCAAACCTTTTGAACCGCGTGAGTTGGTGGCCAGAATCAAAGCAGTGCTGCGCCGTCAGAGTCGACTCGACCCCGTGACAGAACGCCCCGCCAGCGCGCAGCACAGCTTTGACGGTTACCGTCTGGATCACACCAAACGTCTGCTGCACACCCCAGATGGCCAGATGCTGACCCTGCCCCGCTCCGATTTCAGGGTGCTGCGTGACCTGCTGCAAGCACGTGAGCGTGTCTTGTCACGAGATCAACTGACGCTTAGCGCAATGGGCCGCGAATACTTCCCGGATGACCGATCAATTGATATGTGCATTAGCCGTCTGCGTCAGCATTTCAAAAACGGCGACGTGCAGATAGTGACCGTACGCAATGAAGGTTATTTGTTGAGTTTTTCCAACACCCACACGGCGGCATAACGCATGCGTGCTTTGCTGGGTAAGACCCTGGGTCGGTTATGGCCTAAAACCCTGTTTGCCCAGCTCACGCTGATCCTGGTCAGTGGCACATTGGCGATCCAGTTGTTATCCAGCAGCATCTGGTTCGATGTGCGCTATGCCCAAGTGCTTGAAGCCCCCGTGCGCCTTATGGCCAGTCGCACAGCGCCACTGCTTCAGCAACCGGGCTGTGTTCCGGGGCAGCCACAGGCAGCGCCCGCTCATTACTCGGTGACGTGCAGTGCGTCGAACCCTGCTCACCCATCCGACAACACCCGGGCGGTACGCCGCACTACATTGCTGTTAAATCAGGCGCTGGCTTACGAGTTGGGGCAAGAACCCTCGGTTGATGTGTTGAAGGTTGAGCTGACCGATCAACAAGGCCAGCCGCTGGTTTGGAGCAGCCTGTTTGGCCTGCAAACTGCCATCGCCCACGTAGGGTTTGTGATGCCCTTGGCCGACGGTCACTGGTTGAAGGTGCAAGGGCAAGAACTCCAGGGCTGGAGCGGAGAGTCAGCATGGGCTTTGATTGCCGATTATATTTTGCGCATCTATGTGTTACGTATTATCGCCGTGCTCGGGGTGTGCTGGCTGGCCGTTAGATTGTGTCTGCGCCCTTTGAAAAGGCTGAGTGACGCAGCCGGATCGTTGGGCGAGAACCTTGAGCAGCCACCACTGAACATTGAGGGGCCGCTGGAGGTACGTCAGGCGGCCATTACGTTCAACGCCATGCAACAGCGAATTGTGGCAATGGTTAATGACCAGAGTTTTTTCCTGGCCGCGGTGTCTCACGACTTGCGTACGCCTTTAACTCGCATGCGCCTGCGTATTGAGCGATTGAGCGACGCAACCCAGCGCGAGCGCCTCAAACAGAACATTTATCACATGGACAGGATGATCACCCAAGTCCTGGACTACTTGCAGAGCGCCAACCAGCACGCCTGCCAGTTTGTCGATGTCGATAGCGTGTTACGCAGTCTGTGCGCCGAAATGGCGACAGCCCAAGAGCCATTGCCGGTTACGGGGCAAGGAGGAACACTCTTCGCCAATGGCGTACTGCTTCATCGCTGTTTACAAAACTTAGTGGTGAATGCGCTGCGCTACGCCCAAAACATCGACCTCGAGGTCGAGCGCTCAACTGCCGGCGTAACAATACGAATCAATGACCGTGGGCCCGGCATTAAGGACAGCCTCTTGCACTCAGTGATGGACCCGTTTGTACGGGCCGACACCTCGCGCAACAATCAATCCGGGGGCTATGGCTTGGGGCTGACCATTGCCAAGCGCATAGCCATCAGTCATCAAGGTAGCCTGACGCTCACTAACCGAGAGGGCTCAGGTTTACAGGCGTGCGTGTTTATCCCGCACAGTTTGGCGATAACCACGACTTAAGCGTTGTTGGCCAGCGGATACAGCGCCTCATCAAACTGCGACAACTTCACATATTCCAGCGGCAGATCATCGGCAATGTGCTCCAGACGTTGCTGATAACTGCGCAGAAAATCTTGCCGGGCTTGGTCGCTGATGTACGGGACGTGCCAAGCTACAAACGGTTGCAGCACCTCGAACCCCACGTAAGCCAGCGTGCCACGCAAGATCGGTCGCAGCATGTCTTCAAACGGGCCATGGATGGCGCCTTCACCGAACATGTGTTCGCGCCCGCCCAACGTAACCGTCACCAATGCTTTTTTACCCGCTAAGCCGCCGTGGTCGTAGAAACGCTTACCGCCATAACAAATGCCCGACACCAGCACCCGGTCTATCCAGCCTTTGAGCATCGCTGGGGCTGAGAACCAGAAGATCGGGAAGTTTAAGATCAGCAAATCGGCCCACAGCAATTTGTCCAACTCTTGCTGAATGTCCGCAGCGATCGAGTGATGTTTGACCCCAAGCCGTTGTTCCAGTGCGTACACCAGATACTCCGGGTTTTGCCTCGGGGAAAAATCTTCAGCGCTGGCGACCGGGTTCCAGTTCATTTCATAGAGGTCGCTGACTTGCACCTCATGCCCTTGGGCTTGAAGCGTTTCAATCGCTTGGTCGCGCAGCGCGGCCGTGAACGAGTTCGCTTCAGGGTGGGCGTGGACGATGAGTACCTTCATAAGAATTCCTTAAAACGCATCAGTGATCAGAGTTGAATGGCTTTTATTTCAACAAACTCAGCCAAGCCTTCTTCGCCCCACTCGCGGCCGTTACCGGATTGTTTGAAGCCGCCAAACGGTGCTTGGTAGTTGAATGCTGCGCCATTGATAAAGCACTGCCCGGCCCGTATTTGCCGGGCCAGGCCAAGCGCACGCTGCGCATTGACGGCCCATACGGCACTGGATAGGCCAAACGGTGAATCGTTGGCGATTTGAATCGCTTGCGCTTCATCGACATAAGGAATCAAGCACAGTACCGGGCCGAAAATTTCTTCCTGAGCGATACGCATCCGGTTGTCGACATCGGCAAACAACGTGGGCGGCAGGTAAAAACCTCGCTCATATTCAGCGGCGGTTTCACCTCCGCACAACAGGCGTGCGCCCTCCTCTTGGCCGATACGAATGTAATCACCCACTGTGCGTCGCTGTGCGGCTGAACACATGGGCCCGAGGAAGCTCTGCGGGTCGAGAGGGTCGCCCATGCGCAGGCTCTGCGTTTCAGCCAGCGCCACCTCCAGCGCCTGTGCATAGCGGTTGGCCGGTATCAACATACGGGTCAAGGCGGTACAGGTTTGCCCCGAGTTGATCATGACGTCCTGCACGCCGTAGCGAACGGCGGCTTCGAGGTCTGCGTCTTCGCCGATCAGTAACGGCGATTTACCGCCCAATTCCAAACAAACCCGCTTAACCGACGGCGCTGCCGCCTGTGCCACGCGAATCCCGGCGCCGGTAGAGCCGGTAAACGACACCATGTCCACGTCCGGGTGAGTGGCCAATGCCTCGCCCACCTTAGAGCCGGGCCCGCTGACCAGGTTGAACACCCCGGCGGGTAAGCTGATGGCATCTATCATTTCAGCCAGCAAAAAGGCATGCAGCGGCGTTTCTTGGCTGGGTTTGACCACCACGGTGCAGCCTGCGGCCAGTGCTGGAGCCAGTTTGCCGATCAACTGGTGCAATGGGTAATTCCACGGGTTGATAAACGCGCACACCCCAACCGGCTCACGAACCACCCAGCTATTACCGATTTCGCGCACTTCATCCATGTGTGCGGCAAGCTCGATGGCGTGTTCAAGCCCAGCAATCGGCCCGTCAACTTGGACGGCTCGGCACCATTGCACGGGCATGCCCAACTCGGCGGTGATGACCGCCGCCATTTCATCAGCCCGTGCCTTTAACTGATCCGCCAAAGCCCGAATAAACCCAGCGCGCTCACTGGAGGGCAGGCGCGACCAAGGGCCGAAAGCGCGACGTGCTGCGGCCACGGCTCGCGCAACATCACGCTCATCGCCCAACGGAACAGTGCCTGCTGGTTGCTCAGTGGCCGGGTTGATCACCTCAGCCATGCCCTGCCCCTGCGCGGGTTGCCAGGCGCCGTCTATATATAACGCGCGGTGGTTATGCATTACGCGGGGCCTCGATCAATTCGCTGGCGCAGCGCGCAATTCGCTGACACGCATCGCGCAGTTGAGCCGCGCCCAGCACCAAGCCTAAACGGATATGCCCCGCAGCGCTTGGGCCAAAAGCCTCGCCAGCCAATACAGACACGCCGTAGCCGTCCAGCAAGCGGTTAGAGAAATCCTGGGCGCTGAACCCGCTTTCACGGATATCGACCATCACGAACATGCCACCATCGGGTTTTAGCGCCCGTACGCCTGGGCAATCGGCCAAGCATTCACACACCAAGTCACGCCGCTGACGATAGGCTTGACGCATGGCTTGCAGCTCTGGCAACTGGCTTTCGAGTGCGACCACGGCCGCATCCTGAATAAAGTCTGGCGAGCCGTAGAGCATGCACAGCGCGAGGTTTTCCAAATGCCCGGCCAGTGCGGGCGGCGCGACCACCCAACCGACTCGCCAGCCGGTCATGGCGTGGGATTTGGAGAGGCTGTTGAGCGTGGCCGTGCGCTCGGCCATGCCCGGCAAACTGGCCGGGCTAATATGTTCGCCTTCAAACAACAGCTCGCTGTAGACCTCATCGCTAATCAACCACAGGTCATGGGCGATGCACAGTTGCGCCAGCGCCTGCCACGTCGCCCGCGGCAAACTGGCCCCGGAGGGGTTGTGTGGGCTGTTTAGGGCCAACGCTCGGGTTCGCGGGGTGATACGCGCGGCAACGTCTTCGGGCAACACCCGAAAACCATTTTCGGAGCGCACCGGCACGGGTACCACCACCGCGCCACAGGCACCAAACACCGCTTCATAGGTCACGTACATGGGTTCTGCGACGATCACCTCGTCACCTGGGTTGAGTACGCACTGCGCCACGCTGAATAACGCACATTGCGCACCGGCCAAGACCACAACTTGATCGGCATCGACCTGCTGGCCGCTACGTTGCTGATGACGCTTAGCGATACTCTCGCGCAAGGTGCGCTTGCCGCGCACTTCGGCGTAATGGGTGTTGCCGGTCAGCAAACTGTCGATGGCCGCTTGCACAATAGGCGGCGGGGTATCGAAATCTGGGTCGCCAACAGACAGTAACAAAATGTCCTTGCCCTGTTCCTGAAGCGCCAAGGCGCGGTAGTGAATGTCCCAAGCGTCAGCGCCGTCACCGGCAATACGTTGAGTCAGAGCGGAAAGAC
>NZ_LLWH01000193.1 GCF_001411475.1 Pseudomonas endophytica
GGTGGCGCGCATGCCCGCTCAAGCCATTCCCCGCCTCACTCGCCGAAGCACCCGCGCAGCGCAACAAGTCTGACGCTTGGGCCAAAGCCGCTTCTAAATTGACGCTGTCCGGGATGGCATACGTGGCCAGATCCACGTGCCGTGGAGGCTTATGGTCTTGCAGGTAGTAATTGAGGGCGCGATCAGTGGCCGCACGGTCTAACGATAAGGCATCGCACTGAGCAGCAACTTGCAGGGGGAGAGCAGGTGGATCGGGGACAATTTTTTTCATGGGTACAACTCCATCATTGTTTAAGGAGCTGTCACCTATCGCTACTAAACGAAGGGGTGGCAGCCATGCGCAGGTTAGTAGACCGGAAATGACGGAACCCGGCGCGCCACAAGGGCGCCCTGCGCACGGCCACCATAAAAACGCAGGCCGAAAAAAAACGCCTCGCGGAGGTGGCGCCTTGCGCCGTGTGACGGGACGGGCGACTAAACCCGACCGCTGTTTTTGCAGCGATGGGCCGAGACTATTCCCCGAATTGCACAAGCACAAGCGAACGGAAGTTTCTAGGATGTTTCACCGGATTGAAAGAGAAGCGTCGTACGAAATGGATGATTTTGAAGGCGCGACACGGGGTCGCTGCCCAATCCACCGCAGCCTTCGTTCGTTGTCAGCGACTACAGGGGCATTTATCGACAGACACAAAAAAGCCCGCACTAGGCGTTTTTTCCCTGTTTCAACACCACTCCCGGCTCAGAGTAGCGTCATCAAGTTGCTCCAGGCTCAGCTTATGGTTTTTCCAGCGGCTCAGGTATGAACCCTTGCTCCCTGAGTGACTTGATCACACCTCGAATTAGATAGTTATTAGAAAATCCGATTGTGTACTGCCTCGCGCCTGCGCTCAGCGGTAAAAGCATCCCTTGGTCTACCAGTTTTTTGATCAGATAAGTCCGTTGATTACTCGACTGCCGAGGGAGTACCGCTGCTACATCCGCAGATTTCACGACCTTCAATTTTATTGCGGCCCAGAGCACGACCTCTTCCGTCTCAGTGATCCATTCTCGCTCCCGTGCGAAGGCCACAGCAGGGGCGAGTATGCATTTGGTCAGATAGGCGTAGTCCGTGAGGCGATCGACTTTCTCCAGTTCAGTACGAATGCCTTCCAGAACATAGGTACACCACTCCTCTAGCCCTTCCTTCGTTCCTTTGTCGGCGGTGGCCAGCATTGCGTAATAGCGCTCACGATCATTACAGAATACGGCCGTAGGATTTAGGACGCGGCCTCCCGTGCTGACGTTGAAACCATATTTCATCAGGAGTGCGTAGGTCAGTAGCCTGACCACACGACCGTTGCCATTGCCGAATGGATGTATCCATCCAAATCTGTGATGAGCGAGTGCGACCTTCATGAGGTCATATTTTGGGGAGTCTTCGTGATTCACGAATTCGACAAGTTCCTGCATATATGCCTGAACCTGGATGAAGTCGGGTGGTAGGTGATCAGACTGGGATAGGCTGACACCCCCGCTGCGATAGGCTCCTGGCGTCTTGTCGCCTTCACGAACCAGATCCTCTACGGTCATCGCGTGTAGCTCCCGAATCGTCTGCTCGGTAAGCGCAGCGCCCGGCGTCATGATCTGCTCAAGGTAATCCATTGCCTTTTCAATATTGGCAATTTCGCGCAACTGATCCGTGTCCTGGGCCTTACCTTCTACCTTGCTATCTATGTAGTCCGCCAAAGTAGTGTGGTTGCCTTCTATCCGCGCAGAACCGAGGCTTTCCAACACATGGAAAAGCGACTTGAGTTGGTAGAACACCTGCGGCGGAGTATCGCCTTCAAGTCTTAGACGACGCAGATGCTCCAGCTCGCTCAGTACATCCACTAGGTCCGAGTCGAAGGAGGGGTTGAGAAGCTCAAGGTCGTGGTGGGCAAATGTAGGCATATAGAAAAATATCTCAGCCGGCCTAAAAATTATCTTGAAAACACCCAAGAAAACCACCGTAATTACAGGTGTTCGCTTAGCATCCGCTAAATATTATCTGGAATTGAGCCTCAAGCTAACTCAAAAAATGAGTAATGATTAAGTGAGAAATTTCGGTAGTTAGCGGGGTTTCTACGGCTAGGGCGCGCTTTCAGTACCTTGGAATGATGACGCCACCGAGCGTCGTAATCGGCGCCAGCCTTCAAGGTAAACAGCAATGGCTGACCTGCCATTCGGATATGGCAGGTACTTGAAAACTACCGAGATCTCGGCAGTTACACTTGCCGCCTGCAAGCGCATTTCCCTGATTACGTGCCTTGGCTCACGCTGGAAGCGGTTACACACACGGATATACGAACGCAAGGACTAGGGGGAGGTAAGGAGAAACACCCAGACACAAAAAAGCCCGCACTAGGCGGGCTTTCTCGTTGGTTTCATTTCATCTTGCGATGTGGTGAAACCGTGTTTGGTGGCTACACAGGGACTTGAACCCCGGACCCCAGCATTATGAATGCTATGCTCTAACCAACTGAGCTATGTAGCCGATGGCGCGCATTATTCCCTCGTAAGGGGGGTGTGTCAAGCAAATATCTGAAAATTTTCTCTGCGCTATCAAACGCTTAAGGTTTCTTAGGCTTTGAATGGCAATATCTTGTTAAAAAGTGGCACATTGGCGAACCTGCCTGTGCATTCATCTGTTGTCTGGAAACCTTTATGGCTGTTAGCAACGCTCAAATAAAAACAACGCCTGATCTGCAAATGCCCCAAACCAGCCCGTTAGTCTTGCGCATTATTGGCGCGGTGGCGTTAGCGCATTTGATCAATGACCTGATTCAGGCGGTCTTACCGTCGATCTATCCTTTACTCAAAGATAAGTACGATCTGACCTTCACTCAGATCGGTCTGATTACCCTGACCTTTCAACTCACTGCGTCGCTGTTACAGCCGTGGGTCGGTTACTACACTGACCGTCATCCAAATCCGTTACTACTGCCCGCAGGTTCAGTGTGTACGCTGATCGGGATTCTGATGTTGTCTCAAGTCGGCAGTTTCCCGCTGATTTTGCTGGCGGCCGCGTTGGTCGGGATCGGTTCGTCGACCTTTCACCCCGAAGCCTCTCGGGTGGCGAGGCTGGCTTCGGGTGGGCGATATGGTTTTGCACAGTCGACGTTTCAAGTGGGCGGTAATGCGGGCTCGGCCTTTGGGCCGTTGCTGGCAGCCTCTATCATCATTCCCTATGGTCAGGGTAACGTCGCGTGGTTCGGTTTGTTTGCGCTGTTCGCCATAGGGTTGTTGTATGTGATTAGCCGTTGGTATCGCAATCACTTGAACCTGTTCAAGCTCAAGGCCGGTCAGAAGGCGACCCATGGTCTAACGAAGCGGCGCGTGATTAGCGCTTTAGTGGTGCTGGGCTTGCTGGTGTTCTCCAAGTATTTCTACATGGCCAGTTTGACCAGTTACTACACCTTCTTCCTGATTGAGAAGTTCGATGTCTCCATCGCCAACTCGCAGATGTACTTGTTCTTATTCCTCGGCGCGGTGGCGGCGGGCACCTTTTTTGGTGGGCCGATTGGCGATCGCATCGGGCGTAAGGCGGTGATCTGGTTCTCGATTCTAGGTGTGGCGCCGTTCACCTTGCTGCTGCCGTATGCCGACCTTTTCTGGACCAGCATACTCAGCGTCGTTATCGGTTTTATTTTGGCGTCGGCGTTTTCGGCGATTGTGGTGTATGCCCAAGAACTGGTGCCGGGGAACGTGGGCATGATTGCCGGTATCTTCTTTGGTTTGATGTTCGGCTTTGGCGGGATAGGCGCGGCATTGCTTGGGCATTTGGCGGATATTCACGGGATCGAATATGTCTACAAGCTGTGTTCGTATTTACCGCTGTTTGGCCTGCTGGCGATCTTTTTGCCACGGACCAAGAAGGTATAAACGATCAAAAGATCGCAGTCCGTCGTTATGGTCTTTTTCTGCGGTTATAGCTTCTGCTTTGCGTAGGAGCTGCCGTAGGCTGCGATCTGTTAAAGGTCAAAAGATCGCAGCCTTCGGCAGCTCCTACAGTCCATCGTTGTGGTCTTTTTTCTGCGGTTGCGGCTTTTGCTTTGCGTAGGCTGCGATCTATTAATGATCAGGGCGCGGTCATTTGTCGGTGCGTTGTTTGCCATCACTCTGTGCGCTAGCGCGCCAATATCGGTTTTTCATCGTTGCTGGTAATCGCCGCGCAGTCTGAGGCAATGCTCGCCAGTCGCTCGTGCAGCGAGGCGGGTGGCGGGCCTTGCTCTTTACGCAGGGCATCAGCGAAGGCTTCAGAGAACAGCAGGGCGCTGGCATACAAGCGCACAGCATGGCGTTCGTAACGACTGGCAATGTCTTTGACTTCTCGTGATGCAAATCGACCACGCAGTGTCCAGCGCGCGGTATTGCGTGCACTGGCAATGCCGTTCTCTAGGGTGATGAGGCTGTCATGAGCGCCTGAAAAGATCAGCACGACGTGCTGCGCACTTTTTGCATTGTTCTCTTCAAGTGCCTTAAGGCTTTGGCTGAACCCTTTGGCGAGTTTTTCCAGTAAGCCCTTGGCTGAGTCATCAATGATGCCAATGGGGTTGGGGGTTAGCAGGATCTGGCTGAACGTCAACCCCACACCGGCGCCGACCACTACATCCAGCATACGCACCACGCCCGCGCTCTCGGGACCGACGGCCAGCATTAATACGGCGGACACGCCTGCCTGAATCGGGACGACGGGGGCTAGGCCGTATAACGCCGCAATCGCAATGGCCGAAAACGAGGCAAAGCCGATTCGTACTAGCGGGTAACCATCCGGCAACCACAGCGCGGCTTCGCCAATGATAATTCCGGTCGCGACGCCGACCATTAAACCGATCGCTTGCTTGCCATGGCTCGGCAGGCCGGGCGCAAGGCAAACGATGGCGCTGATGGCTGCGAAGACGGGGTGCTCGTGTCCGAACAAATGTTTGGCAAGAATCCATGCCAAGGCAGCTGCAATTGCAGAGGCCAGCGCATCGCGCCAAGCGGTGGTCCAGCGAAATTTGACCCGCTCAATCAGTGGGAGGGTGAAGCGATTGATGAATACCTTGGACAGCATTACGACTCCCGGTCATTCAGTCTTAAAGTTATGCACTAACCATAGACTGTTTGCCTGACAGGGTAGTTGCCCCGGTGAGAACACCCGCCAAAAAAAACCGCGCCGAGGCGCGGTTTTTAGACGTGTGTTGTTTTACACGTTAAAGCGGAAGTGCAGAACGTCGCCGTCTTTGACGATGTATTCCTTGCCTTCCAGACGCCATTTACCGGCCTCTTTTGCACCTGCTTCACCCTTGAACTGAATGAAGTCGTCATACGCGACCACTTCGGCGCGGATGAAGCCTTTTTCGAAGTCGGTGTGGATCACGCCAGCTGCTTGTGGGGCGGTGGCGCCGACTTTAACGGTCCAAGCGCGGACTTCTTGAACGCCAGCGGTGAAGTAGGTTTGCAGGTTCAGCATTTCATAACCGGCACGGATCACCCGGTTCAGACCTGGTTCTTCAAGGCCCAGCGCTTCGAGGAACATGTCCTTTTCTTCGCCGTCATCAAGCTCGGCAATTTCAGCCTCGATCTTGTTGCACACCGGAACAACCGTCGCGCCTTCTTCTTCTGCAATGGCTTTCACCACGTCGAGAAGCGGGTTGTTTTCAAAACCGTCTTCAGCCACGTTGGCGATGTACATCACCGGCTTGGTAGTCAGCAAGTGGAAGCCTTTGATGACTTGCTTCTCATCGGCATCCATGTTTTTGATCAGGCTGCGAGCAGGCTTGCCTAGGGTGAAGTGTGCTATCAACTGTTCCAGCAGGGCTTTTTGAACTACTGCTTCTTTGTCACCGCCTTTAGCGTTGCGAGCGACTTTTTGCAGTTGTTTTTCGCAGCTGTCGAGGTCAGCGAAGATCAGCTCAAGGTCGATGATCTCGATGTCGCGCTTAGGGTCAACGCTGCTGGCAACGTGGATCACGTTTTCGTCTTCAAAGCAGCGAACCACGTGAGCGATAGCATCGGTTTCACGGATGTTGGCCAAAAACTTGTTGCCCAAGCCTTCGCCTTTCGACGCGCCAGCGACCAGGCCCGCGATGTCAACGAACTCCATCGTGGTCGGCAAGATGCGGTTTGGCTTAACGATTTCGGCCAGCGCTGCTAGACGTGGATCGGGCATCGGCACGATGCCGGTGTTCGGCTCGATCGTGCAGAAGGGGAAGTTCTCAGCCGCAATGCCGGATTTGGTCAGGGCGTTGAACAGGGTGGACTTGCCGACGTTAGGCAGGCCGACGATGCCGCAGTTAAATCCCATGGTATTTCCCCTCGCAAAAAGAGTCAGGCCTTCTGGCTGTGCAGGTTTTTCATCGCACGGTTCCATTCACCGGCGAAGATATCCGGCAGCACGCCGAGGGCAAAGTCGATGCTGGCGTCCAGTTTTTCCTGTTCGGCGCGTGGCGCACGACCCAGAACAAAGTTGGACACCATGCTCGCGACGCCTGGGTGGCCAATGCCGAGCCGCAGACGGTAAAAATTATTGTTGTTTCCCAATTGCGCGATGATGTCACGCAACCCGTTATGACCTCCATGGCCGCCGCCCAGCTTAAGCTTGGCAACGCCCGGTGGGAGATCGAGTTCGTCGTGGGCCACCAATATGGATTCCGGCGCAATGCGATAAAAACCGGCAAGTGCCGCAACGGCTTGGCCGCTTCGGTTCATATAGGTGGTGGGAATCAACAGACGAACATCCTGACCCTGATGGCTAAAACGCCCGGTCAGACCAAAATATTTACGATCAGCAACCAGGTTAATCCCATTTGCTGCCGCGAGACGCTCAACAAAAAGGGCCCCTGCGTTATGCCGGGTCTGTTCGTATTCGGTGCCTGGATTTCCCAGGCCAACGATCAGTTTTATGGCGGTCACGACAAGGGCCCTTCTATAGAGTTGTGGATAACATCGCCGCTGACAGTAGCGGCGAGAACAGACAAAAAAGCGGGTTTACGTGAGTAAACTTCGCGATCTTGTCCGCTTTACTCGCTGCGTGTTAGCTCGCGATGTTTCTCAAAACTCCAACGACAGAGTAATGAATTACTCAGCGTCTTCTTCTGGTGCAACACGTGGAGCGTGAACGTTGGCTACTGCCAAGTCGTTACCGTGTGCCAGAGCTACGAACTCAACGCCTTTAGGAGCGGTGAGGTCCGACAGGTGAATGATCGAGCCGATTACGGTGTTAGCCAAATCAACTTCGATGAATTCAGGCAGATCTTTTGGCAGGCAAGAAACTTCGATTTCCGAGATAACGTGGGAAATCTCGCCGCCTTTCTTAACCGGAGCAGCTTCACCGATGAAGTGAACTGGAACGATTGCAGTCAGCTTTTGACCCGCAACAACGCGTACGAAGTCAGCGTGCATCACGTGGCCTTTAGCCGGGTGACGTTGCAGAGCTTTGATGATTACGTTTTGCTTGGTTCCGCCAACGGTCAGTTCGATAACGTGGCTGTAAGCAGCGTCGTTTTCGAGCAGTTTGGCAACTTCTTTGGCCAGCAGGCTGATGGATTCAGGGGCTTTGTCGCCACCGTAAACTACAGCTGGAACCAGGTTTGCGAGACGACGCAGGCGGCGGCTCGCACCTTTCCCCAGGTCGGAACGCGCTTCAGCATTCAGAGTAAAATCGTTCATGTTGTATCTCCAAAATAACCACAACCGACCTAGCGTTTGCGACCAGCGCTATGGACGGTATGGGCAAAAAAGCCCCGCCCCAACAGGGTGTTGGGGCGGGGCGCTTTTCGTCAGCGGATATCTGCGAAGGGCATGGCCCTTAGCGGAACATCGCGCTGATCGATTCTTCGTTGCTGATGCGGCGAACCGCTTCAGCCACAACCGGTGCGATATCCAATTGACGGATACGCGAACAGGCTTGTGCGGCTGCGGACAGCGGAATGGTGTTAGTCACCACCAGCTCGTCCAGCATGGAATTTTCGATATTCTCGATTGCTCGACCCGACAGCACAGGGTGTGTGCAGTAGGCGAACACTTTGGCAGCGCCATGCTCTTTCAAGGCTTTAGCCGCATGGCACAACGTGCCGGCGGTATCGACCATGTCGTCAACCAAAATACAGGTACGCCCTTCGACATCACCGATGATATGCATCACTTCTGAGTGATTGGCTTTCTCACGGCGTTTGTCGATGATCCCCAGATCGACACCCAAGGATTTAGCAACAGCACGTGCACGCACGACGCCGCCGATATCCGGGGACACAATCATAAGGTTTTCGAAGCGCTGATCTTCGATGTCATCCACCAATACTGGGGAGCCGTAGATGTTATCTACAGGAATATCGAAGAAGCCCTGAATTTGGTCAGCATGCAAATCAACCGTGAGAACACGGTCGATGCCGACTACGGTAAGCATGTCAGCAACAACTTTTGCGCTGATAGCCACACGTGCGGAACGCGGACGGCGATCCTGACGGGCATAACCAAAGTAAGGAATAACAGCAGTAATACGAGTCGCTGAGGAACGGCGGAAGGCATCTGCCATCACGACGAGTTCCATCAGGTTATCGTTGGTCGGAGCGCAAGTCGGCTGAATAATGAAAACGTCTTTACCGCGAACATTTTCATTGATCTCAGCGGTAATCTCGCCGTCGGAAAACTTACCGACAGAAATGTCACCGAGAGGGATATGCAGCTGACGTACAACACGCCGAGCCAGATCGGGGTTAGCGTTCCCCGTAAAGACCATCATCTTGGACACGCGCAGTACCTGAAGGCTGAGGGTAACCTGGATGAGTATAAGAAATGGCAGGGGCGGCTGGATTCGAACCAACGCATGGCAGGATCAAAACCTGCTGCCTTACCGCTTGGCGACGCCCCTGTATCTGTTGCTACGAGTACCGTGTACCCGTTTCCTTTGACAGATCTTGTAGTGTGCGGTGCAACATCGAAACGTTGCTTCCTTTAGCTACAAACCCTGTAAGGGTCTCTGTTAGAAGGTGCAGCACTTTATCAGCACTTGCTTCGTTTGGGAAGGCCCCAAATATACAACTTCCAGTTCCAGTTAATTTTGCTTCGGTATATTTACCTAACAAATTCAAAGCGTTACGTACTTCTGGATAACGCTCCTTCACCACTGCTTCGCAGTCGTTTCGGCTGTTTCCCTTGGGAACGGGGCGCACTTTAATGGGCAAAGAGTCACGTGTCAACAATGGATCTGAAAATATTTCTGCTGTGCTTACAGAGACTTGCGGTACAAGAACCACGTACCAAGGTTCTTCTGGATCTACGGGTGTAAGAATCTCGCCGACTCCTTCTGCGAAAGCAGCGTGCCCGCGGACAAAAACCGGAACGTCTGCGCCCAAGCTCAGGCCCAAAGTTGCCAACTGGTCTTCAGCCCATCCCAATTGCCAAAGGTGATTGAGGCCCAGCAACGTGGTGGCTGCATTTGAACTGCCGCCGCCAATCCCGCCGCCCATGGGCAATATCTTTTTGATCCAAATATCAATCCCCAGCGAGCAGTTGGCGTGTTGCTGGAGTTTTTTTGCTGCTTTGACGATCAAGTTGGCGTCATGCGCCACGCCGGGGAACTCGGTGTGCAGGCAAATAACCCCGTCATCGCGCACGGCGAAGGTCATTTCATCGCCGTAGTCGAGAAATTGAAACAGGGTTTGCAACTCGTGATAGCCGTCTTCGCGACGGCCCAGAATGTGCAGCATCAAATTAAGTTTTGCCGGGGAGGGCAGAACCAACGCATCTTTTTGCATCTTATTTTCCCAACTGACGCGGCTGCCAATCTTTCACGACCAGCGTGACGTCCAAATCCTTGCCATGCAGTTTGACGCGTTCAGGCAGCCAAAAACCGTTTTGCTCGATGTAACTCAGGTATTCGATCTGCCAACCATCCTGTTCTAGGCTGGCCAGTCGGCTATCGGCATTCAGGGTTACGCGGCTTTTGCTATCAGGAGCGGGCAGCCCACGTACCCACCAGACTAAATGAGACACCGGCAAGCTCCAGCCCAACTGTTCGCCCAGCAATTGCTCCGGGCTGGTGGCTTCATAGCGACCTTGGTTGGCCACTTCGAGGCTGACATTGCCAGGGCGACCCGTTAGGCGAGCGGCCCCGCGGCCCAAGGGGCCTGAGAGTCGAATGTCGTAGTAATCCTGGCGTTGCAGCCAAAACAGTGTCGCGCTGCCCGAGTCACGAGGGGCGCGTATGCCGACTTTGCCGTTAATTTGCCAGCCGTCGAGGGCGGTCAGTTGCTGTTTGTGTTGTGACCACAAGGCAGGGCTGCCGTGGCCTTCGACCGATTCGCGAGCACTGAAGCCCGCGCAGCCGGCGAGCAAGGCAATCAGGCTTAAGGCAATAAGATGGCGTATAGAACGAAAAAACATAATTTATGGCGTCTCGGATCCGGTCAGGCGCAAAACGGTTTTGCGCAGGAGAGGGCTGTCAGGGTTTTCTTTAAGGAACTGCCCCCAGATTTTTTTGGCTTCACGCTGTTTGCCGCTGGCCCACAATACTTCGCCTAAATGCGCAGCCACTTCTTGGTCGGGGAAGCGAACCAGTGCTTGGCGTAGCAAGCGCTCGGCCTCGGGCAGGTTGCCCAAGCGGAAGTTCACCCAGCCTAAACTGTCGAGTACAGCCGGGTCTTCGGGGTTCAGGTCATAGGCTTGTTGGATAAGCGCTTTGGCTTCCTCAAAACGGGTGGTGCGATCCGATAGTGTGTAGCCCAGTGCGTTCAAGGCCATGGCGTTGTCAGGCTCACGCTGGATAATCGTGCGCAAATCGGCCTCCATGTGGGCAAGGTCGTTGCGTTTTTCGGCCAGCATGGCGCGTGAATACAGCAGGTTCGAGTCGTCTGGATATTGCTTAACCGCTTGTTGCAAAACACTCCAAGCGCGATCGGTCTGATTATTCGCTGACAGCGTTTCCGCTTCGATCAAGTACAACTGGATCGCATAATCGGGCTGCGCATCACGGGACGCGGCTAATTTTTGCGAAGCCTCTGCGCCACGGCCATGGCTGATCAATATGTCTGCTTGACGCAGTTGTGCCGGTAAGTAGTCATTGCCGGGGCCTACCAGCGCGTACTCAATCAGTGCACCTTGTGGGTCGTTGCGCTCTTCAGCTATGCGGCCCAAGTTCAAGTGCGCCGCGTCGACATGGCTGTCGCGATCAATCAGCTCTTGCAGATAGCCTTCAGCTTCGTCCCAAGACTTAAGCTCAAGGCACACGAGCGCCAAGGAAAAACGCAGCTCATCGTCTTCAGGGTATTGCTGGACCAAGCTGGCAAACTGCGTTTTTGCCTGCTCAATCCGATTTTGCTCGACCAGCGTACGTGCGTAGGTCAGGCCCAACCGTTTGTCGTCAGGGTTTTCGCGCAGGGTCTTTTGCAGCAGCGGTAGCGCCTCATCGCCGCGATTAAGGCTTTGCAGCAGGCGCGCACGCAGCATGATTGGCGCTATTTCGCCGTCATGTGGTGGGTTGTTCTCTAGCAGCTTCAGCGCTCCGGCCGCGTCATCGTCTTGCTGCATTAATAAAGCTTTGCCGAAAATCAGTTGGTCGTTGTCCGGGTGCCTCACCAGCAGGCGATCAAAGCTCTTTTGAAGGGCCGCACGGGTGTCGGGATCTGTTTCGAGGGCCGACAAGGCTAAAAAGTCAAAGTGCGTGTCGCCTTTGGCTTGCAGGACTTTTTCCATGTACGCCATGGAATCGTCATAGCGACCCTCGCGTGCCAGTTGAATGGCAGCTGCGCGTTGTGCGTCAAGGTCGTCCGGTGCGTTTCTAGCCCAGATCATCACGGTATCGAGCGCTGCCTGATCGGCGCCCAAGTATTCAGCGATGCGAAAGGCGCGTTCGGCCACCCCTGGATCTTGGGTGTTAATCGCCTGTGTTACGTAGTTATCGAGGGCTATGTCTAAGCGATTGCGTTGGCCGGCCAACTCCGCGCTCAGCAGGCTGTACAGCGTTTCTTCGCTGAACGAGCCATAGACCGTGGGTTTTTCCGGGGCGGAGGTAACGTCTTCAGCCGTGGATGGATCATCCACGGGTTTGGGCGCCATAGCTTGGCAGCCACTGAGAAGGACGAGAGCAAGGAGCAACGCGGAGGATCTATTCATATAAGAGAAAGGCGACTTACCTGCGGTCTGGGCATCATGACACATGCAATGGAGCAAACCATAACAGGTGCGACTAACGATAGAAGCTCTATAAAGCTCTGATGACCCTAGGGAAGATGAGTTCAACAGACGTTAACTATAGAGACAATAGTCAGCAATGGTTGTTCTGAATCAGACGAAGTAGGACAATTGCCGGCTTCTCGTCATCATCAGCGATCTTGAATGGCCTTCCTCGCACTCGGTATTAACCACAAGACTGCTTCAGTAGACGTCCGCGAGCGCGTGGCATTTACTCCAGAGCAGTTGGTTGAAGCCTTGCAGCAACTCTGCCGCCTCACCGACAGTCGCGAAGCTGCGATCCTCTCGACCTGCAATCGCAGCGAGCTTTATCTTGAGCAGGACACGTTGGGCGCCGACGTTGTCTTGAAATGGCTGGCCGATTATCACGATCTGAGCCTTGAAGAGCTGCGTGCGTGTGCATATGTCCACGAAGATGATGCGGCCGTTCGTCACATGATGCGCGTGGCCTCCGGGCTCGATTCGCTGGTGTTGGGCGAACCGCAAATTCTCGGTCAGATGAAATCTGCCTATGCTGTCGCGCGTGAGGCGGGCACCGTCGGGCCGCTGCTGGGGCGTCTGTTTCAGGCCACGTTCAACTCAGCCAAACAGGTGCGCACTGACACGGCGATTGGTGAAAACCCAGTATCGGTGGCGTTTGCCGCCGTGAGCCTGGCCAAGCAGATCTTCAGTGACCTGCAACGCAGCCAAGCGTTGTTGATCGGGGCAGGGGAAACCATCACCTTGGTGGCTCGTCATCTTCATGATCTGGGGGTAAAGCGCATCGTGGTGGCTAACCGCACATTAGAGCGTGCCAGCAGTTTGGCCGAGCAGTTCGGTGCACACGCCGTGTTGTTGTCAGATATTCCTCAAGAATTGGTGCACAGCGATATCGTGATCAGCTCCACTGCGAGTCAATTGCCAATTTTGGGCAAAGGGGCGGTAGAAAGCGCCTTGAAACTGCGCAAGCACAAGCCCATTTTCATGGTTGATATTGCAGTTCCTCGCGATATCGAACCCGAAGTCGGCGAGTTGGACGACGTTTACCTCTATACCGTCGATGACTTGCACGAAGTGGTGGCTGAAAACCTTAAGAGTCGCCAAGGCGCTGCCCAAGCCGCCGAAGAGTTGGTCAGCGTGGGTGCTGAAGACTTTATGGTGCGTTTGCGTGAATTGGCAGCCGTTGATGTACTCAAAGCCTATCGCCAACAAGGCGAGCGTTTACGTGATGAAGAGTTGCAAAAAGCGTTGCGGATGATGGCCAATGGCGTCGACGCGCAAGACGTGCTGGCCCAACTGGCGCGTGGTTTAACCAATAAATTGCTTCACGCCCCCAGTGTGCAGCTTAAAAAGCTTTCCGCCGAAGGCCGCCTCGATGCGCTGGCCATGGCCCAAGAACTTTTTGCCCTCGGTGAGGGCTCATCGGATAGCTCTGCGGATAAAAAACTGTAATGAAAGCGTCACTGCTGAATAAGCTGGACATCCTCCAGGATCGTTTTGAAGAACTGACCGCCTTGCTTGGCGATGGCGAGATCATTTCTGATCAAACTAAATTCCGCGCTTACTCCAAGGAGTACTCGGAGGTTGAGCCCATTGTCGCCACCTACGCGCAGTGGAATAAAGTGCAGGTCGATCTCGAAGGCGCGCAAGCGCTGCTCAAAGACAACGACCCAGACATGCGCGAAATGGCAGTTGAAGAGGTGCGTGAGGCCAAAGAACGGCTGATTGAGCTGGAAAAAGACCTGCAACGCATGCTTCTGCCTAAAGACCCAAATGACGGGCGCAACGTCTTTCTCGAGATTCGCGCAGGCACTGGCGGCGATGAGGCGGCTATTTTTGCGGGCGACCTGTTTCGTATGTACTCGCGCTATGCCGAGCGGCGTGGCTGGAGGGTCGAGATTTTGTCCGAAAACATCGGTGAGCATGGCGGCTATAAAGAAGTTATTGCCCGCGTCGAAGGCGAGAACGTGTACGGCAAGCTGAAATTTGAGTCGGGCGCACATCGTGTGCAGCGTGTACCGGCAACAGAGTCTCAGGGCCGCATCCATACCTCCGCTTGCACCGTTGCCGTATTGCCTGAGCCGGACGAGCAAGAAACCATCGAGATCAACCCGGCCGATTTACGCGTCGATACCTATCGCTCTTCGGGGGCGGGTGGGCAGCACGTTAACAAAACCGACTCCGCCATTCGTATCACTCACTTGCCGACAGGTATTGTGGTCGAGTGCCAAGAAGAGCGGTCGCAGCATAAAAACCGAGCGCGGGCGATGTCATGGCTTTCAGCTAAATTGAATGACCAGCAAACCACCGCCGCCGCCAATGCCATTGCCAGCGAACGCAAGCTGCTGGTGGGCTCTGGGGATCGTTCCGAGCGCATTCGCACTTACAACTTTGCACAAGGCCGAGTCACCGACCACCGTGTCAACTTGACCTTGTACTCACTGGATGACGTATTGGCGGGCGGTGTCGATGCCGTTATTGAGCCGTTGTTAGCAGAATTTCAGGCTGACCAACTGACAGCCTTGGGTGAGTAAATGACCATTATTGCCAGCTTGTTACGTGCAGCCCACTTGCCTG
This sequence comes from Pseudomonas endophytica, assembly GCF_001411475.1. GTDB lineage: Bacteria > Pseudomonadota > Gammaproteobacteria > Pseudomonadales > Pseudomonadaceae > Aquipseudomonas > Aquipseudomonas endophytica. Next base: position 14,749 of record NZ_LLWH01000193.1, read on the forward strand.
ACTCGCCGACGGCCCGCCTTGATGCTGAGTTGTTGCTAGCGGCGTCGCTGGATAAACCGCGCAGTTATCTGCACACCTGGCCCGAGAAAATTGTCAGCAGCGAAGCCGCGTCGACGTTTGCCGAGTTCCTCGCACGTCGTCGTGGGGGTGAGCCTGTCGCTTACATATTAGGCCAGCAAGGATTTTGGAAACTGGATTTGGAAGTTGCGCCGCATACGCTGATCCCACGCCCGGACACCGAACTACTGGTCGAAACGGCACTGGCGTTGCTGCCCAATACCCCAGCCAAGGTTTTGGATCTAGGCACGGGCAGCGGGGCGATTGCTCTGGCATTGGCCAGCGAGCGTGCTAATTGGCAGGTCACGGCTGTAGATCGCATCCCCGAAGCGGTGGCACTTGCAGCGCGTAACCGTGAGCGTTTACAGCTAGAGAACGTCAGCGTTTTATGCAGCCATTGGTTCAGTGCCTTGGCCGGTCAGCGTTTTGACTTGATCATCAGCAACCCGCCTTATATCGCAGTTGGCGACGTGCACCTGGCTGAAGGCGACGTACGCTTTGAGCCAGAAAGTGCCTTGGTTGCGGGCGCTGATGGGTTGGATGATATTCGCGACATCATTGCCCAAGCGCCCCAACATTTGAATGCCGCGGGCTGGTTGATGCTTGAACACGGCTATGACCAAGCCGCCGCGGTGCGCGAGTTGCTGCAAAGCGCAGGCTTTGAGCAGGTCGAAAGCCGTAAAGACTTAGGCGCTCACGAGCGTATTACCTTGGGTCGCCTACTGTGCTGAGCGATCAGGAGCTGTTGCGTTATAGCCGACAGATCCTGTTGCAACAGGTTGATATTGAAGGTCAGCTCACCCTGAAAAACAGCCGCGCACTGATTATCGGCCTCGGTGGTCTGGGCTCGCCGGTGGCGCTCTACCTTGCGGCGGCGGGCGTTGGTGAGTTGCACGTGGCGGACTTCGACAGCGTCGATGTGACCAACCTGCAACGTCAGATCATTCATGACACCGCCACTGTTGGTGAAAGCAAAGTCGACTCCGCCCTGCACCGACTCCGCTTGCTCAACCCGGATATAAAACTGGTCGGTTATCGCGCGGCGCTGGATGCCGACTCGCTGGCCGAGGCGGTGTCGGCGGTGGATGTCGTGCTCGACTGCTGTGACAACTTTGCCACCCGTGAAGCCGTCAACCGTGCGTGTGTCATGGCCCGCAAGCCGTTGGTCAGTGGTGCGGCTATTCGCCTTGAAGGACAGTTGTCGGTGTTTGACTCCCGCCAGCCCGCCAGCCCGTGTTACCACTGTTTATACGGGCACGGCAGCGAAGATGAACTCACCTGCAGTGAGGCCGGAGTCATCGGCCCGCTGGTTGGGCTGGTCGGCAGCTTGCAAGCGCTTGAGGCGCTTAAGCTCTTGGTGGGCTTTGGTGAACCCTTGGTCGGTCGCCTGTTGTTAGTCGATGCGCTTAGCACGCGTTTTCGCGAGTTGCGGGTCAAACGTGACCCGGCGTGCAGCGTGTGTGGTACTGGCAATGAGTGAAGCACCTATTGGTGTGTTTGATTCGGGCGTCGGCGGCTTGTCGGTTTTACGCGAGATTAACCAGTTATTGCCCAACGAATCACTGCTCTATGTAGGCGACTGTGGGCACATTCCCTATGGCGAAAAAAGCCCCGAGTTCATCCGCGAGCGCTGTGCCGTTATTGCTGAGTTTTTCCAGCGCGAAGGGGCCAAGGCGTTAGTGCTGGCGTGTAATACCGCGACCGTGGCCGGTGTTGCAGATTTACGTCAACGCTACCCGGACTGGCCCATGGTTGGCATGGAACCGGCGGTTAAACCGGCTGCCGCAGCCACGCGCAGTGGTGTGGTCGGTGTACTCGCCACCACCGGCACCTTGCAAAGTGCCAAGTTCGCCGCATTGCTCGACCGTTTTGCCAGTTCGATCAAGGTCATCACCCAGCCGTGCCCCGGCCTGGTTGAGTTGATTGAAACCGGCGATTTGCACAGTGAAACCTTGCGTACATTGCTACGCGGCTACGTCGAGCCGCTGTTGGCCGCTGGCTGCGACACCATTATTTTGGGTTGCACGCATTACCCTTTCCTCAAGCCTTTGCTCAGCCAAATGCTCCCGCCTTCGATCATTTTGATCGACACCGGTGCCGCCGTGGCCCGTCAACTCCAGCGTTTATTAGATGAACGCGACCTGTTGGCGGCAGGGCCAGCCAGCAACACTCAGTTGTGGACCAGCGCGTCTCCTGATTCTCTTAGAAAAATCCTACATGTGTTGTGGAATAAATCTGGTCTTGTGCGAAGCTTCGATCGGTAAGAAAGCGTCAGAGCCGATTCGGTTGGTTGAACTTTCTGAAGGCCCGGAGATTCATACTCATCAGCTTGATGAGGCGCATAAAAATTAAGATCCATATACAAAAATAGGATTTTCATATGAGACGTGTGATTGGCTTGGTGGCGCTAGCATCGGCTGCTTTGGGATACAGCTTTACCGCGCAAGCGGCTGGGATCGAATTTGGTGTGGGGCACACCAGCGACTCAACGATGACCTATCGTTTGGGCTTGAATTCAAACTGGGACAAAAGCTGGCTGCAAAGTGATGTCGGTCGTTTGACCGGTTACTGGAGCGGGGCTTACACCTACTGGGAAGGTGACAAGTCCTCTGCCAACAACAGCCTGTCGTTCTCGCCTGTTTTGGTCTACGAGTTTGCCGCAGAAACGGTTAAACCTTACGTCGAAGTCGGGATCGGGGTGGCGCTGTTTGGCCATACCGAGGTTGAAAGCAATAAATTAGGCACCGCCTTCCAGTTTGAAGACCGCATAGGTTTTGGTCTGCGTTTTGCGGGGGGGCATGAAGTTGGGATCCGCGCGATTCACTATTCCAATGCCGGGCTGTCGACCACCAACGACGGTGTCGAGAGTTACGCATTGCACTACAGCATGCCGCTGTAAACACGCTAAGTAGGAGCTGCCGCAGGCTGCGATCTTTTGTTTTTAAAGATCAACAGATCGCAGCCTGCGGCAGCTCCTACGGGGTTGTCGGGTTAACCCTAGGCAATAGGTGTCGATCAGCGATATGCGGTTGTAATACCTTGGCGTTCATTCAGGCATTCAACGTCTCCCATCTCGAACTCTCGGCAAATCAGCGGACGTCGTTCATAGATAGTGCACATCATGGTGTTGCGATCCAGTGCCGCACACCAGCCATCATCCAGCCTTAGCATGACCTCACCGCCCCACTCATCGTTGTCGATGAAGCGCTCGGGCACGCCGGTATCGGTGATCAGCATCACTTCAAGTTGGCAGCAGCAGGCCGCACATGTCGAGCAACTAACGGCCGGTTCGGTAATTTCAGTCAGGGGGATGTTGGTCATAGGCGCGCAGTGTAAGGCAGAGCCGCGACTCGGTCTAACCCCGCACACTTACCGCTCGAGGGTTACGCTCATGATGAAGTCTCGTCGGGTCTGCGCGAAAGACGCTTGGTCAGCGCCATGTGCAGGCGTTTAGGCAGGTTAGCCAAAACATTAAGTACTTTTAAAAACCGTGTTGGGAACACGATTTCCCGTGGCCGCTTTTGCAACTGCTGGCAAATATAGGAGGCGGCTTTGGAGGCGGGCCAGTGGACTTGCGCCGAATGCTCATTGTGAGTCGCTGGCGAAGTATCAATGAAGCCGGGGCTAACTAATGTGACATCAATCTTTTCGGCGGCCAGATCGACTCGCAGCGATGCGAGCAAGTAACGCAGCCCGGATTTTGCCGCACCAAACGCTTGCGCTCGGGATTGCGGGGCTGCCGTGATGGCGCTAACAACGCCTACCAAGTGCGGTGTTCGTCCGGCGCGTAGTAAGGGCAAGGCGCTTTCAATGCAATAGCTGTTGGCCAGCAAGTTAGTGCACACCGAGCGCTCGATCACGCGGGCGTCAAATTGACGGACGTCGACATATTCACAGGTCCCGGCACTCAGGATGACGGTATCCAACGCCCCCCACGTTTGAGCGATCGTCATGCCTATTTCACGCACTTGCGCATGATCGGTCAGGTCGCCGGGCACTAATAAAACCTGGCCGGGGTAGCGTTCATACAACCTCACCAACGGCGCTAGCGTACGAGCGGTCAATGCGAGATGGGCACCGTTTTGCAGCAGCTCTTTTGCCATGTGCGCGCCAATACCGCTGCTTGCGCCGGTTAACCAAATACGCCGACCTTCAATCACGCACCACCTCAAGAATGTCTCGTGAAGGCAGGTTTTTGAAGGCACTCAGCGCGCGCTCACGGCTTTTCTTCAGATCAACAATCGGGGCTGGGTAATCGGCAACACCAAACAAACCGCCAGCCGACGTAGGGTTATGGACTTCCTTTTTGTTCAGTGCGGCGAGTTCCGGGAGCCAGTGTTTGATGAAAAGCCCTTCGGGATCGAAGCGCTCAGATTGGCTTAGCGGGTTGAAAATTCTGAAATACGGCACCGAATCCGTACCGGTTGACGCGCTCCACTGCCAGCCACCGTTGTTGGCAGCAAGGTCGCCATCAATCAAATGGCGCATAAAAAAGCGCTCGCCTTCGCGCCAGTCGATGAGCAGATTTTTGGTCAAGAACATCGCCACCACCATCCGCAGACGGTTGTGCATCCAACCGGTGGCCAGCAGTTGTTTAATGGCCGCGTCGATAATGGGCACCCCGCTACGGCCTTCTTGCCAAGCCGCTAATTCAGAGGGGGCGTCGCGCCAAGGCAAATACTCGGTTTCTGGTTTAAATGCACGGTGGCGACACACACGGGGGAAACCCACCAAAATATGTTTATAAAATTCGCGCCAAATAAGCTCGCTGATCCACGTGAACACGCCGGGGCTGCCGCTTTCAAACTCGCCCCTGTTGCTATTCAGCGCCGCATGCAGGCACTGACGGGGCGAGAGAACGCCCGCCGCCAGATAAGCCGAAATTTGGCTGGTCCCTGGCTTGGCAGGTAAGTCGCGTTCGTCCTGATAGTAATGAATTTGTTCGCTGGCAAAGCGCGTTAAGCGCTCTTGGGCATGGTCTTCACCGGCTGGCCAAAGGTCACGCAGTGTCTGGGAAGGTGTCTCAAAACCGGGAATGGCATCAGGTAGGCTGTCACCACTTATCGACAAGGCTGCTTGCGCTGTGGGCGCGGCAACTATTTTCGGTAAGGCCATGTGCAGTCGGTTGTAGCAGATTTTGCGGAACTGGCTGAACACCTTAAAGTACGAGCCGGACTGAGTCAGGATGCTCCCAGGTGCAAACAATAACTGGTCCAGATAGCTGTGAAACCCAATGCCTTTGGCCTTAAGGGCGTCGGCCACTGCGTGATCGCGGCGGGTTTCGTGAATGCCGTATTCATCGTTGACGTGAACATCATTAATGCCCAGTTGCTGGCATAACTCCAGCAGCACCGCGGGCGCTTCAGCCCAAGTGGGAGCGGTGCGAATAAGCAGCGGGATGTTCAACTGCGACAGGTCGTCGCTTAAGGTGCGCAAATTACGCAGCCAAAAGTCGACTTTGCACGGTGCGTCGTCGTGCGCCAACCATTGCTCGGGGCTGATGAGATACACCGCCACCGTTGGCCCGCGCTCTGCGGCAGCACTCAGAGCAGTATTGTCGTGTTGACGCAAATCGCTACGTAGCCACAAGAGTTGCATGTCAGTTCCTTGGAGCACTAAAAGAGGCAAAGTTGACTTAGGCGTTGATGAGCTTCAACCGGGTTTTTAGCCAAAGACAACTCCGCGGTTTCAGCGCTGGACACGGCTAAATCGTCGCTGTGGATGCTCACGGTATGACCGGCAATCAGCACCGGGCAGGTGATTGCAGTTAAGAGCTTTGGCAATTGCTGCAAGTTCAACGATTTGCTGGAATACAACACAACGGCACGCGCGTTAAGGCGCTCCACAGCAACCGCCAGCTCGCTACTGGGCACCTGAGCGTCAAACACTTCAACCGGGCAATGACTGCTGCTGACCATCAGCGCGGTGAGCCATAGGTGCGGCTCGAATGGGCGGTCAGATTGGTTGATCAGTAGGACTGGAGGGCCGCTGAGTGAGCGATTGTTGTGGTAAATGCGGGCGCCCAATTTGCTGCGTAGCCAAGACTCAAAGAACACCTGCTCCAGTTGTGCGCCGAATTGGCCGTGCCAATGATGCTCAAGTTCGCTGAGTAGCGGCATCAACAGGTGTTCGCACAGTGGCTGTGCGGGGTAGAGCGACATGACTTGATTGAAGTTGTCATCGAGTCGGCGCTCCGACAGCTCTGTGATCGCCTGCCTCATGGCCAAGCGCCAAGTTTGCCAGTCGTTATCAACAGTGTGGTGCTGAGCGGGTGCTGCATCTAACAGCGGTTTGATTTGACTGACCGAAACCCCACGGTTGAGCCATGTCAGAATGCGTCGGACGCGAACCACATGTTCGGCAGAGAACAAGCGGTGCCCTTTAGCGGTGCGAAACGGCACGATCAAGCCATAACGACGCTCCCAAGCGCGCAAGGTCGCAGCGTTAACCCCGGTTACCCGCGCCACTTCACGGATCGGTATCCAACCTTCTGCCAAGGCTTTGCTGTAGTCCATATCGGGTGTTTTGGACATCATCAGGTCATCATTCATCGTCAAATCGCGTTTCGCAGACTGAGGTTTTCAGGGTGAGGTTGCAGGTAAACCTGTCGTGCGATGTAAGGGTCCGGGTGTAAGCGGAAGTGATGTTTGAGCAGGGTCAGTGGTACCACGAGCGGCACGATGCCCTTGAGGTATTGACCAATCAATTGCTGCACTTCCTGCTTGTCTTCATGGCTAAGGGACCGCTTGAGGTAGCCGCACAGGTGTTGCAACACATTGGTGTGGGTACGGCGTGTGGCGCATTTCTTCAGCGCTTTCATCAACTCGCTAAAGTAGTGCGGGGCGATATCCCGAGGGTCTTGTTTGCCAAGGTTGCCCAGCAGGTTGCCCAGTGCTTTGTATTGCTCTGGGTTATTAGCCATCAGTTGGTATTTGTAACGGGCGTGATACTCGGTCAACGAGCGCCGAGTGATCCCTTGCTTAAGCAGCGTCTGCCAGGCGCTGTAGGCATACACCCGGGTCAGGAAGTTTTCGCGCAGCACCGGATCATTGAGACGACCGTCTTCTTCTACAGGGAGATCAGGGTGTGCAGCACAAAACGCTTGGGCATAAATGCCACGACCGCTCAGCTCGGCAGGTCGACCGCCCTCCTGATAAACCTTGACCCGCTCAAGCCCGCACGAAGGGGACTTTTGCATAAAGATGTAGCCGCAAATATCGGCATGGGCGGCGGCCATTTCCACGCCGTACTCGTGCAATGGGCGGGTGACGTTCAGCTCCCTGTCGACACTGCCGACGGCTTGGGGCTGTGCAGGGTCGCCCACCAACCGTATTGCCTGACGAGGAATCCCCAAGCCAATGGCAACTTCGGGGCAAAGCGCAACATAGTCAAAGTGTTCACTCAACGTTTGGCTGCAGAGCCGCGATTCTTTGTGCCCACCGTTAAAACGAACCTCTGCACCGAGCAAACAGGCACTGACGGCAATTTTAGGTTTGTGATGGCAAGAAGCGTTGCTAGCCATGAGATGAACCCCCAAAAAATACTTGTACATCTTTGGCTTGATGTACAACTAGGGTTCATCATAATCCTGAGCTTGTACAAGTCAAATATCTTGTACAAGTATTTGCGGAGAGGGGAGTTATCCGAGGGTGCAGCGGTTGCCGAGCTTGCACCGCTCGTCAACGACTACGGTGAGCGCTTAATCCTCTACAACCAGCCGAGTTTCCACTCATCGGCTGCTTGTAAGCGTTGCCAAGCCAGGCGTTGATTGCGATGTGTGAGCACCGCCTGAAGCTCAACTTCAAGCACCGTGCCTTCTTCGTCGCAAAATAATTGAGTGACTAAGAAGTGCTTTTCGCGATTTTGAGGTTGTGCTGCCGTCCATTTAGACAGCAGCAGTTTGCGTGGGTTAATTCGATTCAAGACAGATGCTCAATCAGTCGGCGGGCGGCCTCTTGGCCGCTTAACCACGCGCCTTCGACCCGGCCTGACAGGCACCAGTCACCGCAGGCATACAGGCCCAGATCGGCATCGGCTAAGGCACCAAACTCGTGGGCTGAAGAAGGGCGGGCATAGAGCCAGCGATGAGCCAAGGTGAAGACTGGCGCTGGCATGGTGCAGTGGATCAGCTCGGCAAAGGCGCCGTGCAAGTGTTCGATCACAGCCTCTTTGGGCAGGTCGATGTGTTCTTTGCTCCAAGCACTGGTGGCGTGCAACACCCAAGTATCGGGCGTGTCATCGCGCCCAGGTTTGCTGCGGTTGCGGGCCAACCAGTCCAGCGGGCTGCCTTGTACAAAGCAACCTTGCATCGGCGTATCCAGCGCTGTATCGAACGCCAAGGCGACGGCCCACGTGGGGTCCATTTTTACCCCGGCCGCAGCGCTGGCGAGTTTAGGGGTGGTGGCCAGTAGCGCAGTGGCTTGGGGGGCAGGCGTGGCCACGATCACATGGCTGAAAGGGCCGTAGGTAGATTCGTCAGCATCTTGTAAGAGCCAGTGCTTTTCTCCGCGGATCAGATCGGTAATCCGGCACGAAAAGTTCACCGGCAAATCCCCCAGCAGTCCGCGTGTAATCGCACTCATGCGGGGCTGGCCGACCCAACGGATTTGCTCGTCAGGCGAGGGCGTGAGCTGGCCGTTCTTGTGGTTATACAGATGAGGTGACCATTCTGCCGCCCAGCCATTGGCTTGCCACTGCTGGACTTCATCGACAAAACGACGATCGCGAGCCGTAAAGTATTGCGCACCCAGATCCAGCGCACCGGCATCGCTACGCTTACTCGACATGCGGCCGCCGCTGCCTCGGCTCTTTTCAAAAAGATGAACCGCGCAGTCGGCATTGTGCAGTGCGTTTGCGGCTGAAAGACCGGCAATACCGGCACCGATGATCGCAATGGATGCAGTCATATAAGTCTCATTCCCCTGTTTGCACAGACTTGGTTTCTATAATACCTGTACAAATTTATTTTTTGGTATAGGTTTTAGTGCGCCCGCTGAGTCAGACTGGCCTATTCTTGTAAAGCTAAGGCTCATTAATGGGCTTCCTTTAAAAATAGACCAGCGCTCTGCATAAAACTCCTCGCGAGGTTCAACTCATGCACATTTTGCTGACCGGCGGTACAGGCTTAATAGGTCGCCAACTGTGTCGTCACTGGTTGGCGCAAGGTCATCGTTTAAGCGTATGGAGCCGCCATCCTGAGCGTGTGCCAGCACTGTGCGGTGCACAGGTTAAAGGCATCGCACACCTTGTTGAGTTGAGCCACGAGTCGGTAGACGTGGTGGTCAATTTGGCCGGAGCGCCGATTGCCAGTGCTCGCTGGACACGTAAACGCAAAGCACAGCTGTGGAGCAGCCGCATTACGCTGACCGAAACTCTTTTGGTGTGGCTCGAAAGCCTCGAACAAAAGCCTTCGGTTCTGATCTCAGGTTCGGCGGTGGGCTGGTATGGCGACGGTGGTGAGCGAGAGTTAACCGAAGATTCACCGCCCGTTACCGAAGATTTCGCCTCGCATTTGTGTATCGCTTGGGAAGAAACCGCTCAGCGGGCTCAGGCTTTAGGCATCCGAGTGGTCCACGTGCGCACGGGGTTAGTGTTGTCTAGCGAGGGTGGTTTTTTGCAGCGTCTGCTGTTGCCTTTCAAATTAGCGCTGGGCGGCCCGGTGGGTAGCGGTCGGCAATGGATGCCGTGGATTCACATCAAAGACCAAATTGCTCTAATCGACTTTCTTATGCATGAGAAGACCGCCTCCGGTCCTTATAATGCCTGCGCGCCGCACCCGGTGCGCAATGCTGAATTCGCTAAAAACCTAGGTCGCGTGTTGCATCGGCCGGCGTTCATGCCGGTCCCTGCGTTTGTTCTGCGCTTAGGCCTGGGCGAAATGGCAGAGTTATTGTTGGGTGGTCAGCGGGCAATGCCAGCCCGGTTACAGGCTGCCGGTTTTACGTTTAAGTTCACTGATTTGCGTGCGGCCCTAGACGATCTGTCCGCCCGCCTCTGAAATAGGATGTTGCATGACCGACCACGCGTTGTTGCTGGTTAACCTGGGTTCGCCGGCGTCTACTTCGGTAGCGGATGTGCGCAGCTACTTGAACCAGTTTTTGATGGACCCTTACGTCATCGACTTACCGTGGCCCTTGCGTCGACTGTTAGTGTCATTGATTTTGATCAAGCGTCCCGAGCAGTCGGCACATGCTTATGCCTCGATCTGGTGGGAGGAGGGCTCACCGCTGGTGGTGCTGAGTCGTCGCTTGCAGCAAGCCATGACTCAGGAATGGACCCGAGGCCCGGTGGTGCTGGCCATGCGCTATGGCGAACCGTCGATTGAAACCGTGCTCACCCGCTTGGCTCAGCAAGGTATCAAACAGGTCACGCTGGCGCCGCTCTATCCACAGTTCGCTGACAGCACGGTCACCACGGTGATTGAAGAGGCCAAGCGGGTGGTCAAGGCCAATAAACTGTCGATGCAGTTCTCGATTGTGCAGCCCTTTTACGATCAGCCTGAGTACCTTGAGGCATTGGTGGCGAGTGCTCGACCGCACCTTGAGCAAGACTACGATCACCTGCTACTGAGTTTTCACGGTTTACCAGAGCGGCATTTGCACAAGCTGGACCCGACAGGCAATCACTGCTTCAAAAACGAAGACTGCTGCCAGAAGGCATCGCCTGCGGTGCTGGCTACTTGCTATCGAGCGCAGTGTTTGCGAACCGCCCAAGCCTTTGCCGAGCGCATGGGGTTACCTGAGGGCAAGTGGTCGGTTGCCTTCCAGTCACGGCTGGGCCGGGCCAAGTGGATCGAACCCTACACAGAAGCGCGTTTGGATGCGTTGGCCAAGGAGGGTGTGAAGAAAATTTTGGTGATGTGCCCGGCGTTTGTGGCCGATTGCATCGAGACGCTAGAAGAGATTGGTGATCGCGGACGCGAGCAGTTTATTGAGGCGGGAGGCGAGGAGTTAGTGTTGGTGCCGTGTCTTAATGACAACCCGCAATGGGCGGCAGCGTTGAAAAAGCTGTGTGAAAGAGCGCCGTTGACCTTGTAATAGCTGACCCCTAACCTGTAGGAGATTCCCTGTCGTCCATACGCTGCGCTGTCGCGCAGCAAACGGGCTAAGTCTGCAGTCGCTGACGAGGCACAAAGGCTGCGATCAACTGCTGGCAGTCATTGGGTGCATCTCTATTTTTGTAGGAGCTGGCGCAGCCTGCGCCAGCTCCTACGGGGGAGAGGATCCGGCCGATTTAAATAATCGGTTCATCACCCTTCTTTTTCTTCCAGCTGTCGTTGCCCGGCAGGATCAGGTTCAGCGCTATGGCTACGATGGCGCACAACGCGATGCCTTTAAGACCGAAGTCTTCAGGGCCCATCCCTGTGCCGATCAGCACGCCGCCAATCCCGAAGACTAAGGTCACCGAGACAATCACGAGATTACGCGCTTCGCTCAGGTCAACCTGATGGCGGATTAGGGTGTTCATTCCGACCGCCGCAATCGAACCGAATAACAGACACAAAATTCCGCCCATCACCGGTACTGGAATGCTTTGCAGCAGTGCGCCGAACTTACCGACAAAGGCCAGACTGATGGCGAAGATCGCTGCCCAAGTCATGATTTTCGGGTTGTAGTTTTTGGTCAGCATCACGGCGCCAGTCACTTCGGCGTAGGTGGTGTTCGGTGGGCCGCCCAGCAGGCCAGCCGCGGTGGTCGCAATGCCGTCACCGACCAAGGTGCGATGCAGCCCTGGCTTTTTCAGGTAGTCACGGCCGGTTACGCTCCCCACAGCGATCACGCCGCCAATGTGCTCAATGGCCGGGGCTAAGGCCACAGGAACGATAAACAAAATCGCTTGCCAGTTGAACTCAGGAGCGGTGAAGTGCGGCAGTGCGAACCAAGGTGCTGCAGCGATTTTGGCCGTATCGACTACGTCGAAATAAAACGCCATCGCAAAACCGACCAAGACGCCGGCAATGATCGGCACCAAACGGAAAATGCCCTTGCCGAACACCGCCACAATCAAGGTCGTCAGCAAGGCTGGCATCGAGATCATCATGGCGGTTTGATAATGGATCAGCTCATCGCCATTTTCAGCGCGGCCCATGGCCATGTGTGCAGCAATCGGCGCCATCGCCAGCCCAATGGAAATAATCACCGGGCCAATTACCACGGGTGGCAATAAACGATCAATAAAACCGGTGCCCTTGAGCTTTACCGCGAAACCGAGAAAGGTATACACAAAACCGGCCGCCATCACGCCGCCCCTG
>NZ_LLWH01000194.1 GCF_001411475.1 Pseudomonas endophytica
GTTCAACGGCCCGACCGAACCCGAGCGGTCTTCAAGGTCGTCGATCTCGGCGGGTTGTTCTGCCCCATAAGGGCGACGTGAATCAGACATGATCATTCCTCATACTGTGGCGGCTTATTACGATGGACTGTAGCCACGGTTGAAGATTCCACCTAATGGACCGATGGATTTAAAACGCAGACTCCACGTGACCTCGGCCAGCGGTCGGGAGTCAAACTTGCGCATCAACTCTCGAGGTTTACCGCATGAACGAACTACAAGATCTGATTGATAACAACGAGCGCTGGGCCGATGCGATCAAGCAGGAAGATCCTGATTTCTTCGCCAAGTTGGCCCGCCAGCAAACGCCGGAATACCTATGGATTGGTTGTTCGGATGCACGCGTACCGGCCAACGAGATCGTCGGTATGTTGCCGGGTGACCTGTTTGTGCACCGTAACGTGGCCAATGTTGTGTTGCACACCGACCTGAACTGCCTGTCGGTGATTCAGTACGCGGTCGATGTATTGAAGGTCAAACACATTCTGGTCACCGGCCACTATGGCTGTGGCGGGGTGCGTGCCTCTATGCAAAACCAGCAATACGGCCTGATTGACGGCTGGTTGCGCTCGATCCGCGACCTGTACTACGAAAACCGCGAAGTGCTGGCGCAACTGCCTACCGAAGAAGAGCGCGTTGACCGCCTGTGCGAGTTGAACGTGATCCAGCAAGTGGCCAATGTTGGGCACACTACCATTGTGCAAAATGCTTGGCACCGCGGGCAGAAGTTGTCGGTACACGGTTGCATCTATGGCATCAAAGATGGCCGCTGGAAAAGCCTCGACACCACCATCAGCGGGCTTGATCAACTGCCACCGCAATACCGCCTGCGCCCACTGGGCGAGGTGTAAGGTTTGACTAAAAGCCTGTAAGTTCACACCTTACAGGCTTTTAGTTTTTGAAGGATGAATATAGCTATATTTTGATTTTCAATTCGATGTTATTCAGAACCAATCTACCTGCCGAATAATGAATGCAGTAGAACTGGTAGTTCTGACAGTTACGTGCTTGAGTTCGATATGCTTAGATGTCTTTTTGTCAGAACAGTATTAGTGTCTGGAGGATGTCTGTGAGTACATCAAGCGCGTCTAAAAAGTCAGTAAAGAGAGCGAGTTTTATTAAGAGCATTCCTGTGGGTGACAGTCCGTGGGGTGCAGTGGGTGTTGGGAGTGAAGTGTATGTAAGTCGTAGTGAATCTATAGCTGTAAGTGTTATTGATACCAATATTAATGAGGTCGTGGGGGCTGCCATTAATACAGTGAGAAATGTGCGTGATCTGCTACATGACACCAGTGAAGGAAAAGTCTACGCGATTGGTAATGGCAATGACTCAATGGCCGTGATTGATGTTGCTAGCGATAAAAAAGTATCTTTCTATGACACCGTAGTCGGGCCTGACTCATTGGCGCTAAGTCATGACGGGAAGGAGCTCTATATCTGTGGGGATAATGGGATTTCAAGCCAAGTCGGTCGCTACGATGTCGAAAATGATTACAAAAATACGGTGGTTTTTGATGCTGAATTGGCCTTGCAAGGCATTGCCTGTGGTAACCCCTCTCAAACACCTGGGGGTAAGCGCTACCTCTATGTGTGCTCTTTCGCGACGGATGAAATCAGGATTATCGAAGTTGTCGATGCCGAGACGTTAATATTCACTGACCAAGTTATCAAGGTTGGGACCCATCCGAGAGCTATTGCGATAAACGCAGCGGGAACTCATGCCTATGTCGCTAATATGGATTCAAATAATATTTCTGTGATTAATCTGAAGACATACGAAGACATCGTCACAATTGAAGTGGGGGTACGCCCGGGGAAAGTTAAAATCAATCCCGTTACAGGATGGATTTATGTATCAAATTTTGGCGCTATAAATCCCCGTGGTAAAGGCTCCATTTCGATTTTGGATCCTTCTACTCATAAATTTGTTCAAACACTCGAACTCGACGGTACGCCTGTGGGTATTGGGTTCAGTTCGGACGGTCTATATGGCTATGTGTGTATGTGGGATAAGGATGAAGTGCAGGTTTTTGAATTGGATGTTCAATAAACTCGCACCAGACGAGTGACTCATTATTCGTATTCCCACCTTTAAGCTATTGCCTCTCGGGTGGGAACTTATTTTGGAGCAGTGCTTTACGGCATCACGGGCGGCGTGTAGGTCAGCGTCGTCCCCAACGCCCACAGCAACACCAATACCAGCGGCGTATGCACTAATAGCTGCACAAACGAAAAGCCGATCAAGTCCCGCGCCTTTAACCCCAGCACGCCCAGCAGCGGCAGCATGTAGAACGGGTTGATTAGGTTGGGCAAGGCTTCGGCCGCGTTGTAGATCTGCACCGCCCAGCCGAGGTGGTATTGCAGGTCATTGGCGACTTGCATCACGTAAGGCGCTTCGATAATCCATTTGCCGCCGCCCGACGGAATGAAAAAGCCCAAAATCGCCGAGTACACGCCCATCAATACGGCATAGGTGTCGTGAGAGGCGATCTGCACGAAAAAGGTCGAGATGTGATGCGCCAGGGTCTGCCCGTCGGTGCCTTGAACCACTGTCATCAGCGCAGCAATCGAGCCATACAACGGGAACTGAATCATCACCCCGGTGGTGGTCGGCACGGCACTGGCCACGGCGTTCAGAAAACTACGAGGGCGCCAGTGCAATAGCGCGCCGAGCATCAGGAATAAGAAGTTGTAGGTGTTGAGGCCCGAAATAGCGCTGATTGCAGGCTTGGTGGAGAACTCGTGAAACAGCCAACCCGCAGCCAGTAGCACCAGCAAAATAGTTAACAGCGGGCTGTATTCGAGCCACTCGCCGGGGCGTGTACGCGGTGGCAATTTTGGCGTGTTGAAGCTCGGGTCAACGCCGCAGGCCGCCGCGTCACGCGCCGAATCCGGGCCGGGAGCTGTGGCGTATGCGACGATCAATGACACCACCACCAGCGCGGCTAGCATTACGCCGGACTGCCACAGGAAGATGGTTTCTGTGAACGGGATGACCCCGGTTATCGCCAAAATCGAAGGCGGCAAGCTGGCCGGGTTGGCCTGCAACTGCGCTGCAGACGACGACAACCCCAGCGCCCACACCGCGCCCAACCCTAAATAAGCCGCTGCCCCCGCCGCACGGTAATCCATGCGTAGGTTAGTACGGCGGGCCAAAGCGCGAACCAACAGCCCGCCAAACACCAGTGACAGTCCCCAGTTGAGCAGCGAGGCGACCATCGAAATAAGCGCTACCCAGCACACCGCCTGACGACCGTTTTTGGGCACCAAAGCCAGTTTGTCGATCAGTTTGACCGCCGGTGGCGAACTGGCGACCACGTAACCGCCAATCACCACGAAGGCCATTTGCATGGTGAACGGAATCAGGCTCCAAAACCCATCACCAAACGCCTTCGCGGCATCGGTGGGTTTGGCGCCCATTAACAATGTGGCGAGTGCGACGACGATCACTGCAACGGCGGCAAATACCCAAGAGTCGGGAAACCAGCGTTCGGCGAAGTTGGAACAGCGCAGAGCAAAGCGGGCAGAACGACTGTCTGTCATCTCAGCGGCCATGTCAGTACCTCAAATTTCTTATGATTATTGGATGCCCATTGGCTGCGCGAGCGCTCAGGTACACGGCTTGGCAGCGGGGCGGGCGGCTACAGTAAATGAATTTCAAAAGATTTCCGATAGGCTGACCTTTGAACTCTACCTTAGCGGCTACAGTCACTGCTTGTAAGCGACACGCTCGTCGCTTTGAAACGACCTGACCACATGGAGTTGAAAATGAAAGAGCACACGTGTGATTGTCCAAGTTGTAACTGCAAAGTCGGTAGTCACGGGGTTGAGCGCGACGGTAAGCATTATTGCTGCCAGGCATGTGCCGACCATCACCCCAAAGGCCAAGCGTGCACCACCTCAAGCGGCTGCCACTGCGGCGATAAGGCCCCCTAGCGAGTAGTACGCACACGCGCAGCTTCGGGCTGCGCGTTCCCTTAACAGCCTTTTGCTTGTGAGTAGCGGCATAAGTGCGCGTAAGAAAAGTACTCAACGTAGTAAACTCCGGTCTTTCTGAAGGAGTTTCTATGAGTCTTTACCAGCCTGGCATCCTCGCCAAACCGGTGCCTTCACAGGCGCGCTATCTGTTTTTCTCACTCAAGTCTGTAGAAGCGCTACCGGCTGCACTCGACGCCTTGTCGCAGTGGGTTGATGGCAAAAGCGTTGTGGCTGGCTTCGGTTCGCCGCTGGTATTGGCCTTGGGCGCAAAAGTCCCGGGGTTGCGAGTGTTCCCGGCACTGAATGCCGTGGTTGAAAACCCATCGACCCAGCACGCGCTGTGGCTGTGGTTGTGGGGCAATGATCGCGGTGAACTGTTGCATCGCAGCGTGGCGATTGAAAAAGCGCTGGCGTCAGCCTTTAACCTGCTGCAAGCGACCGAGGGTTTCCTCTACAACACCGATCGCGACCTCACCGGCTACGAAGACGGTACCGAAAACCCGTTGGATCAAGCCGCCATTGACGCGGCCATCGTGACCAACGCGGGCCCCGGTCTAGACGGCGGGTCTTTTGTTGCCGTGCAACAGTGGCAGCATGACCTCAATGGTTTTGCAGCCTACCCGCAAGCCGATCAAGACAACATGATTGGCCGCCGCCTCAGCGACAACGAAGAACTGGACGACGCCCCAGAATCGGCCCACGTCAAACGCACCGCCCAAGAAAGCTTCACCCCGCAAGCCTTCACCGTGCGCCGCTCCATGCCGTGGATCGAAAACGGCAAGTCGGGGTTGATGTTCGTCTCGTTCAGCCGCAACTTGAACGCCTTTGAAGTTCAACTGCGGCGCATGAGCGGCATGGAAGACGGCATCGTCGACTCCCTCTACAGCTTCAGCCGCCCGTTGACCGGCGGCTATTACTGGTGCCCGCCGCTCAAAGAAGGGCGTATGGATTTGAGCGCGTTGCGTCCGGCATCACGCTAAACGACTGATCCCTGGAGCAAAACATCAGATTTTGCTCCAGTTCACAGAATGGTCGGCCTGCCGGTGGTTTCAGGAATCGTCTGATTATTTTCATAAAGCTCAAGCGTCAGCCTTGCAGCATGAAAACCACCCCCAAAGCCGCTCGAAAAATTCTTAATGTATTTGCTTATGGCTTGATAGCCGCTGTTTTGGCGGGCTCGTTCGTTTATCTGCGTGCCGTCTTTAATCAAGAAGTCTCGCTGCGCCGCAGTGTTATGAACGAAGCGGTATTCAACGCTCAGGATTTTTTTGTCAGCCGTCAGACCCTGCTCAAGAGTCTGGTGTTATCAGCGGTGCCTGATAAAACCGGCAAAGACGCTTTTATCAGCGTTGATCCCCAAGAAGAAATGAACATCCGTCTAAGCAGCGAGTCGGGTCACTGGAGCATCTGGTTGACCCAGCGGATGCTGGAGTATCTGCGCGAGAGCAAAGTCAATCTGCTCTATGTGCCGCAAACGGAAGACCCTAAAGTCGTGCGCCTGTTTGACGCGTCACACACTCTAGGCCCCTTGCCCAAGATGGTGTTGCAGCGCTTGGAAGATGAGGGCAGCAAACACTTTATAGTGGGCGATGACCTGTGGCTGACGGACAGCAAGGTATTGGATTCACCTTTCTATCTATTCACCCGGCTCGATTCCCGCGACGTAGCGTCTGGCTGGCTAGGCATTGAAGTCGAGGTACCAGACCTTGTCGAAGCGTTGCGCAGTGAAAGTGCTGGCGATTTTATGTTGCTGGACGGCCAAGGGCAGATCATTTTCACTAATGCGGCACAGTCCACGTTGGTCGAATCACTGCACCGGCTTGAACCCAGAAATGCCTTTGGCTTTATCGGCTCAGGGTGGATCCCCGAAAGCTTGGCCATCCGCAAACAGCTGGGGTATTCAGGCTGGCAAATCGTTTATGCCGTCGATATTAAATCCTTACTCCCGGTGTTGGGCTGGCCGTTGCTGGTGTGCGTGCTGTTGGTTATCGCGGTGTGCATTGGGTTGCGCCTGCTCATCGTGCGCTTTGATCGTCGGCTGATCACACCGGGCGAAAAGCGTATACAAGCGCTGATCGAGAGTGAGGCCTTTAACCGCGCCGTGCTGCAAGTTGCCCCCGTCGCTTTATGCGTGATTCGCCGGGTAGATGGCGCTGTGGTGCTGGAAAACTCGCTCTCACAACAATGGCTGGGCAAAGGCACTGAACTCAGCAGACTTTGCCACGGTTGGATTTATCGTGCCTTTGAAGAACATGAGGGGCGCAACAGCGATGAAATCGAAATGGAGGATGGCCGTCTTCTGTACCTGGCTTTTGCGCCGACCCGTTACAACGGGCAAGACGTACTGATTTGCGCGTTCAGTGACATCAGTGCGCGTAAGCAGATCGAGGTCACACTGGAGCGCGCGCGCGAGTTGGCAGATCGGGCCAATGAAGCCAAGACTCTGTTTTTGGCGACCATGAGCCATGAAATCCGCACCCCGTTGTATGGCGTGCTTGGCACGCTCGAACTGCTGGCGCGGACTGAACTCAATGAGCAACAAAACAACTACCTCAGGGCCATCGAGCGTTCTTCTGGCAATTTGTTGCAGTTGATTTGCGATGTGCTTGATGTGTCGCGTATTGAGGCCGGGCAGTTGCAGTTGGAACTTAACACCTTCAGCCCTATGGAGCTGATCGAAGAAGTGGTCCAAGGCTACAGCGGTGCAGCTCAAGCCAAGGGGCTGCAACTGTTCGCCATGATCGACTCGACCGTGCCCGAATGGCTCAGCGGGGACGTCACGCGCATTCGGCAAATTTTGAATAACTTGCTCAATAACGCGCTTAAATTTACCGAAAACGGAAAAATCGTCCTGCGCCTCAAAATGGACAGCCGTGATGATGAGCGCGTCATGCTGCATTGGCAGGTCTCGGACACCGGCAAAGGTATCGCGCATGAAGAACAAGCGCGGTTGTTCGAACCTTTTTATCAAATTGAATCCGCTAAAAATGTCGTGGCGGGTACCGGGTTGGGGTTGTCCATCTGCAATCGCCTCATGCACCTAATGAACGGCAGCATGCGCGTGGTGAGCGAGCCGGGGCTGGGCAGTAGTTTTACCCTGTATTTGCCCTTGGAGCAGGTGCGTGAACCTATGCATTCCCACCCACTGGGCGAGTTATCCCCTGAGGTTATTTACGTGGTATCGCCCCTGCGTGAACTGGCCGAGTGCTATTGCGGCTGGCTACGCCGTTGGGGCGCGCGGGCTCAGTTAGGTGCGCCAAAACCTGGCGAGACAGCCGATCATGCCGTTCTGTTGGAGTTGCATCCAGGCTCTGCCCTGCAACGGCTGGAGCCTGATTGGGCGGGGCCGGTGGTGGTTGCCGCCAGCGACATGACCGTGCCGCTTGATCTGGGCAACAACAGTTGGCATGCCGATATCAATAGTGTGCGCGGCGTGTACCAAGCACTGTGTCACGCACAAGGCATGCGCATTAACAAACCCAGTGATGCTGGCGCCCGTGAACCGGATTTGAAACTGGATCTGCGAATTCTGGTGGCAGAAGACAATGTGATTAACCAGCTGATTTTGCGCGATCAACTCGAAGAGCTTGGCTGCTCAGTGACCTTGGCCTGTGATGGCTTGGAAGCCTTGGGGCAGTGGCAAGAAGGACGCTTCGATCTGGTGCTGACCGACGTCAACATGCCCCGAATGAACGGCTATGAGCTCGCAGCCCAGTTGAGGGCCATGAACGTGACGCTGCCCATTATTGGCGCGACAGCCAATGCCATGCGCGATGAGAGTGAGCGCTGCCTGAGCGCTGGAATGGATCACTGCTTGATCAAGCCTTTTACGCTGCACTCCTTATACAACTGTCTTCAACACTTCTAAAGGAGGGTCCAGTGAAGCCCTATCGTGTCTTGGTCGTTGAGGATCATCCTTTTCAGCATGAGTATTTACTGAATGTGTTCAGTGAGGTGGGCGGCTTTGAAGTTGACACCGTGTGGGATGGAGATGAAGCGTTGGCCAGCCTGATGCGGCATGACTATGACTTGCTACTGACCGACTTACTGATGCCCGTTATGGACGGGGTGCAATTGATCCAGAAAATTGCCGCCCTGAAAAAGCGGCCTGCTTTGGCCTTAATGAGTGCCTCGTCGCGCCGGATGTTAATCAGTGCGGGCCTTGCCGCCAAAAATTTGGGTATGTCGGTGGTCGGTTTGATCTCCAAGCCGGTGGAGTTCAATGCGGTAGTGCGCTTGAAAGAGCGGATGGCGATTTTTCGCATGAACGGTGAAATCGACCCCACGCTGGCCATTGACGTTGACCCGCAGAGCATTGTGCGGGCAATGGACAGTGGCCAGATCCAAGCGTGGTTTCAACCTAAAAAGTCGTTACGCAACGGCACTATCCTCAGCGCAGAAGCGCTGGTCCGTTGGGTTCATCCGCAAGCCGGTGTGTTGTTACCCAAAGACTTTCTATCGCTGTTGATAGAGCAGGGCCTAGAAGAGCAGCTGTTATGGCTGATGCTAGAGAAAACGCTGCAAGCGCAAAGAGAATGGCGGCAGCAAGGTTGGGATATCCCGGTTTCAATTAATTTGCCAACGCATTTACTGGATGACCACGACTTGGCTGATCGCCTACGCGACTTCGTGATAGCCGATGGCGCTGAGCCGCGCAGCATCGTGTTCGAGCTGATGGAAAGCTCCATCACAGAAGAACTCAGCAATTACTACGCAGGCGCGTGTCGGTTACGCATGATGGGGTTTGGCTTGGCGCAAGATGATTTTGGTAAAGGGTTTAGCTCTTACTTCAATTTAGTCTCGACCCCTTTTAGTGAACTCAAGATAGACCGTTCGCTGGTGCATGGCTGTGTCGAGAACGAAAACTTGGCCTCAGCCTTACGCAGCCTGGTCGAGTTAAGTCAAAAACTGGGTCTGACGGTGGTCGCCGAAGGTGTCGAAACTCAGGCAGAGCTGGCCTTTCTTCGCCGTATCGGCTGCGACCAAGCACAGGGTTTTTTGATCTGCGGGGCGGTGTCGTCCGCTGATTTTGAAACTCTTTTGTTCGAGGATAGCTCCAAGCCATCATCGAGCTAGCTGACAGCCAATCATGAGACTACTATCTTTCGTTGAACTCTTTGTATTCAGATAACACTCCGCAAAACGGCTCAGGGAATCAAAGGATCATCGCTTTTTGCAGGCTAACGGGCTGGGGGCTTTAGCCGGTTTTCATGGCCGTTAATACACTCCAGGTTCGTGGTACGTACTTTTGTTCAGCCTTAATCAGTGTTCGCTCGCTCGGTTGGCTGGGAGAGTAGGTAGCTCGTGTTGAAGGCACTCGGCGGTATAGACAGCAGTGGTCATTAATGTGGAGCTAGGCAATGCGCGAATTAAAGGTAGTAATTGCCGATGATCATCCGGTGGTACTGGTCGGCCTGCGCGAGGTGATTCAACGTGATGAGCGTTTCAGCTTGGTCGGTGAGGCGCTAAATTCTTCGCAATTGATTGATCTATTGATGTTGCATCAGCCGGAGGTGGTGATCACCGATTTCAACATGCCCGGTGATGAAACTTACGGTGATGGTTTGCCCTTAATTGAATACATCATTAAGCATTTTGGGGCGGTGAAAATCTTGGTGCTGACCATGGTCAGCAATCAGTTGATTATTTCGCGGCTATTGGAAATGGGGGTGGCGGGGGTCATCGCCAAAAATCACATCCACGAAGAAATCGGCAAAGCCCTGAATGCCTTGAGCAATGGCCGGGCCTATACCACGCCTATGGATCAACCCCTCTCCGTAGTGGCTAACGTAAAAGTCATTGATGAGCGCTTTTCCAATCTTTCGCCACGCGAAGTCGAAGTGTTAAGGCTGTTTGTAGCCGGTAACAGTGTGGGCGAGATTGCTCGGCTGTTGAATCGCAGCGTTAAAACCGTGAGTACTCAGAAAATCTCGGCCATGCACAAACTGGAAGTGCTCAACGATCATGCGTTGCTCACTTACTGCATCAAAGCCGACCCCTTCGAGTCTTAAGGTTTTAGTGGCTGTCCACTGCGTTTTTTTTCAGGTTTGGAGATCACTACGTCATGCCGCAAATGAGGGTCTTATTGGCCGACGATCATCCGATTGTGTTGATGGGCGTGCGCGAAATTATTGAGCGCGACCCGCGGTTCAAGGTCGTGGGTGAGGCAATGAGCTCGTCAGAGCTGATCGCTAAAGTGTCGCAGCTTAGCCCTGACGTCATCATCACCGATTACAACATGCCGGGGGACGAGCAGTACGGCGACGGAACCCGGTTGGTTGAGTACTTGCGTCGACATTTTCCCGAGCCGCGGGTGTTGATTCTTACGGTTATTTCCAACCCGCAAATTTTGACCTGGCTGTATGAGTTGGGCATCAGCGGTGTGATTTCTAAGAACGCGGGGCTGGAGCAAATTCTGGTGGCGCTGGATGCGTTTTATCGAGAGGGCCACTACCAGCTTGATCCGCTTGAAGGCGATACGAGTGCCGACACCGATGAGATCTCGCAGCGGCTCAGTCAGTTGTCGGTCAAGGAGTTTGAAGTGTTGCGTTTGTTTGCCTCAGGCCTAAGCGTGAGTGAAGTGGCGCAAAGCCTGAATCGCAGCATTAAAACCATCAGCACCCTGAAAATTTCTAGCATGCGCAAATTGAATGTCGACAGTGATCAAGCGTTGTTGATTCTGTGCATCAAGGCCAATTTATTTGCCTGATTTACAGATAAATAATTTCCATCAACAACGTTGAGCTGTAACTGCCGATGGCGGGCAGTTCATCAGCCGTCTTCACCGGTCTGACCGAGAGCTTGAGCTGTAACAACGTGTCTTCAACCGGAAAACTCAACTGCTCACCCCACTTCAAATCCAGCAGCTTGGCCACACGGGTGGTGTCGCTAAGGCGTGTTTTCAAGCCCAGTTTGTCGAGGGTGGTACGCAAGGTACTGCTGTCATAGGCGCCATTGCCCGCGCTAAACCTCAGCAGCACTTGGCTGCCTTTGATGCACTGAAAACTAAGGTCCACATCGGTCCACTCGGTGATGTCCGAGCGCAACGAATTAAGGTTCGCCTTAGGAATCTCCACGCTTTGCGACGCCGGAAAACTGGCCGTGCAGGGTGGTTTTATCAGCGTGCCCTTGATATCCAGTGCTGGGGCGTCTGCTGCGCAGTTTGAGGAACTAAAGCTCATAAAGAGTGCAGCCAGCAGTGATAGCCGTAGGCTGATTCTGGCGGTCATGTTCATTTCACAAGTAGTCGATATTAATGATGGCGGAGGCCGAGAAATCGCCTTCGGACAATGCGCCTTGCGCCACTAGTTTTGCCTTCATGCTCAGGTCAACCGTCCCATTGAGGTTGCTCAGGTTTCGCTTTGTTCCCTTGATGTTGATGAGCGAATTGTCACTTTTCCACAGCAGTGAATACCCAAGATTCGCTCTACCGGCAGACGCCACCGTATCCGACAGCGCAGAAGAGGCCGTGACACTGATATTGAGCACTGAGTTGGCTGGGCAGGTCAGGGTTACCGGAACGTCGATTTGCGCAGCGGTGTCTACTTGGTCATAACGCAGGCTGCCAAAGTCCGCGGTCAGCACTTTATTACTGGTCAGTGTGCAGGGCGGACGGGTCAGCGTGCCTTTGACGGTGAGTGTGCTGCTGTCACTGGCCGCAAGCGCTGTGTTAGATGCGAACAGGCCCAGCAATGAGAGAGCTATCAGTTGTTTATTCATGTTCAGTTCCTAAGTAGGATCGGCGGGTGCACGCGCTTACAAGTATTCAATACTGATGACGCTAGAGGCGCTGAACGCCCCCTCGGTGACGGGTGCCAGTGCAGTCAGTTTGGCTCTCATACTCAAATCGACGGTGCCGCTTTGGTTGGTCAGGGTGCGTTTTACGCCTGTTACGTTGACGGCCGAGTTATCGCTGTTCCAGTACATCAGGTAGGCCAAATTGTCCTTCCCTGCATAAGCTTGAGTGGTTGAGCCTTGGAATACACTGTGGGCTTTTACGCTGATGCTCAGTGCCGAGTTGGCCGGGCAGTTCAGGGTGACGGGGATGTTTACCACCGGTGCCGCTGCCGTTTGGTCAGCGCGCATCGTGCCAAAGTTAACGGTCAGTGCTTTGCTGCTGGTCAATGTGCAAGGCGGTCGGGTGAGCGTGCCGCTGACATTCACGGTGACGGTGTCGGTGGCTGCGTTGATGGATGTGCAGACCAAACCACCCAGCAATGCCGCGGCCAACGATAAGCGAAATTTCATGGTCGGGCTCCTAGTTGAGATCAGGGATAGGTGATATTGAGCGTGTATTGACTGGTGAAGTTACCGGTCGGCATAACGCTGGTATTCAATTGCGGGCGAAAGCCCAAACTAATCGTGTTGGCGCCTGTATTCAGGGTGTACCAACGCGGAACATTGAAGTTTACGGGGTAGTTGATATCAGCCCATGTCGCGGCCATCGACAGCCCGGCCAAGGTGGTCGCGGACACCCCCGGGCTACCACTGATCGCCGCTTGGGTTGGCACCAGAGTCGCCGAGGCTCGGATGTTCCCGGTGATGCAGTTCATCGTGACGTTGGCCACTTGCTGGGCAGAGGAGAAGTCGTTGCTGCTGAGCGAGCCAAAAGACAGGTTCATGGTTTTGGGTGAGCCCAAGGAGCAAGCGGGTTGGACAACCCGGTACCTGACATACACGGTCTGAAGGTAGTCGCCCCAGGCTTCATAACCCCGGATGGAGGTGTCAGTCAGCGACACTCTGATCATGTAAGTGCCGGGTGTAACGGAGGCTGTACCTAAAAGCTGGACGTTGTAAGAGAAGGTGTCGCCCACGAACAACTGAACACAACTCCTCGGCATGCACACGGTACTCGCGGTGCCGATAGGCTGCTCAGGCACCAACAAGCCCGAGTTCGTATGGAACACCCGAAGCTTGTTGCCGCTGCCTTGGGTATAGGCCTGGGTGTGCTGTAGCGACGCACCATAGGGATACCAACGCGTGACTCGGCAATTGGCCGTCATATTGGCGGTAAACGCTTGCCCTGGTGGCAGATCACCTAGGTCAATAGTGCCAGTCGTCCCCGTTTGCGTGCAGCTGAGGTTGTTTTCAATCAAGGCAAACGCATGCTGGCTGGCAAACATGAGGAGCATGGAAAGCAGGAGCAAGCTGCCTTTTATCCAGCGTGGGCGATGAGGTAGATCTAGGGCGTCATGCATCAGGTGTACCTTGAGTGTCTGCTGGCGTTGCCAGCTTGGCATCGCAACGGATGTGCAGTTGTCCGATGCCCGTTTCTGAAAGGTCATAGGCACTCAGATCCAAAGCTTTGGAGCACCACGGCTGACCGTTAACGTTGATTTGCAGTCGCGCTTTGTCTGGCACGCCCGTCATAAATACCCGACCTTTGTCTGCCACCATGGCCGTGCTCAGCAACACGCCATTTAGGTCAAACAGCTGAGATTCGGCTGCAAATGGGGCTGGCTTGCCATCGCTGGCGCTGACACTGATCAACAGGCGACGGCCGTTATGGGTTTCAAAATTGGCCAGCACGAAGGCGCCACGATTAGGCGTGACCTCCTGAACCAGATTCGCGATATCGGTGTTGTCCGATAACGAGTCGGTATTAAGCGACACTTTGTTTTTGCGGTAAGGCTGGGCGGATGGAATCACCGTGTAGCCACTGCTGTTGGTTTTGATCCCACTTTTGGTCAGCACGCCGACGTCTGCGGCACCGGGTGTGGCGACAATAATGTTGGTCTCGCCTAATGGCTGGGTAAACATCACGGTGTCGCGAGTGGCCACGACCGCGCCTTCTACCCCGTAGTCCGATTGGCGGGTGTTTTGATCGCGGTTGTAAGAACCATGCCAAATAGCATTCGCCGCGTTGTAACGGGCCGCTATCGAGCTGCCGAGCACACGATCGTCGTCAGAGATCTGTTGGTTAACACCCAGGGTGTAAGCCAGCGAGTCGTCTTGGAAGTGCGAGCCGCTGAAGGTCGCGTTACGGCTGGCATTACCGGCCGAGTCTTGGTTCGTGCTCAAGCCAATACGGTTACTGCTGCCTGGGCTGCCTAACGGAATGCTGACACTCAACGACAGGCTACGAATGTCATCGCCAGTGCCGCTGTTCTGCGCTAAGCCCAAGTTGTACGAAGCGCGGCCGACACTGAAGCTGTAGCCCACTTGAATAGAGGTATTGCTTTGGGAGCGGTTCCAATAATCGGTTTTGGTCAGGTTGGCGTACATGCCGCCATAGCCACCCAGTTGTTGCGAGACGTTAGCGGTAAAACTGCTTTTCATATGGCCACCTAAGTAAGGCGAAAAAGCACCGCTGTTGATTAAAGTGTCATCGACATAGGGCGTCAGCGTGTTATTGGCGCGCGCATCAATGGCTTCGTTAAAGCTGTAGTAACCGCTAGTGGAGTAGCGATAACCCACCAGGCTGAAGCTTGTGTCGGTGATGTCGATGGATTTGGAGTAGCGAAAGCGATACGACTGGCCCGACAGCGTTTTGGAGTCAGTGCCGATGTCATCGCTGATGGCGTGGGTCACGTCCAGCGAAATAGCACCGAAACCGGCGAAGTCATGGGCGAAACCCAAGAGTGCCGATTTGTACTGATCACTGACGATGCTGCCGCCAAACAGGGTGGTGCCTTCCGACAGCCCACGGCGGTAGGTGCCCTGAAAAAAACTCGGTTTCTGCGCGTTCAGGGTTCCATCTGCTGGGCGATATTGGCCCGCCGTCACGCTGTAGCTTTGCTGGCCTTCGCGCAGCATGTACGGCACCGACGAGAACGACTGGACATACACTTGGCGCTCGCCATTAGGGCCCTCGACGGTGACTTCAATGTCACCGTTGCTCGAGGTCGAGTACAGGCCTTTAAGGGCAAATGGCCCGGACGGTACCCACTGTTCGCTGATGACGTAGCCGCGCTGGCGCAAGGTGACCAGTGAGCGGCCGTTGGCCACACCTCGGATAACTGGGGCAAAGTTGCGCGCATCATCGGGCAGCATGTCTAGGTCAGTGGCAATACTCGCGCCACGGTAGGAAATTGTGTCGAACAAATCACTGTCAGTTGAGCTTTCACCGACTGTGGCAATGGCCATCAGGTTGCCCAGATCGCGCTGGACGTAGGTGTCTACCGATTTCCAGTTGCCATCGACGTTGGTGCCTTTTTGCCACGTCGAGAAGTTACGAAAGCGCCAAGCCCCACTGTTAAACCCGCTGTGGACACTGCCGAACTGGGACTGTCGGCTGCCAGTCTGGTTGTCGTAGTTGCTCCCGGAAAAATTGTAATTGGCAAACGCGACCTGCTCGCCGTTATTCCAGTGCTTACGACGGATCTCGAAAGGCACCTCGCCAATAAATGCCTGCGGCACTTGCAGGTTCAACTGCTGCTTATTGAAGTCATAGTCGTAAGTGATGCCGGTCAGTTCGCGGTTGAAGTAGACGCAGTTGTCGCTACTGATATCGGCGTCTTTTAGGCGCGCGGGCTCAATACCTAACTCGGTCAGAGCCTGAAGGCTGAAGCAGGGGAACAGGCCATTAGGTGTTGATACCTGGCTGGCAGTCTCGCGAATAAAGTTCATGTCCCGTTGTTCGATCAGACGGTCATCCACTGACAGATCGACGCGGTAAATGCCCGGCAGTTGGCCTTGGCTCATGGCTTTAACTTGTTCGGCCACTTCGGCAGAAGTGTTGCCGCCGCCAATTTCCAAAAAAGAGGAGTCGAAGCTGTAATCGGCATGCACGGCGGTCGCAGTGAGACCGACTGCACTCAGGCTAACGCTGCTCCAGTTTTTTACTTGGCGCGCGAAGGCGCACATGCGCTCTCGCAACATGAGGTGGTCCTTCTATTCGGCTAAACGTTCAGGGATTAATGAAGGGTGACGGGTGTTGCTTTGACGGTGCTGCCGTATTCGTTGATGTAGGTGAGCTCCAGCGTGTCGCTGTTTTTCAGCGGTATCGCCGTGGTAACGGTACTGCCGGGTTTGATCACCTCGGGCATGCCTTTGCTGGCCGTGTTGTTAATCAGCAAATCACTGACGACCACGTTAAAACCTGATGGGTTTTGGACGGTTAATTTCCCGCCATCAGCGCGCCATTGCAGATTTTTCACCGCATCTTCAAGAGAACCTTGCAGGCCGGCGGGGCGATAAAACAGTTTGATGGTGGTTTTGAGCGCAATCTGTAAAACGTTCTGATTGCTTTGCTCGCTGCTCTTGGCCGGGATCGCTTTAACGTTCAGGAAAAACAGGCTTTCTTTATCGGTTGGCAGTTTTTGCACATCGGTAGCAATGATGCGCAGGATGTTCTGGCCTTTGGCGTCCAGACGGAACAAAGGCGGGGTGATGATAAATTCATCCGCGCTGTCGTCTGGGTTGTCGTAAGGGCTGACCCATGACTGCACCAAGTAGGGCACGCCGTCTTCGCCAGAGTTGGAAAGTGAAAGGTTGGCTTCCTTTTCCTTACTTTGGTAAATCACCCGGGTGGCGCCCACATTAACGCCCGCTTGAACGTGCGGCAGCCAAAAACCTGCTGCCAAGGCCAAAAAGGCCGCAACTTTTAAACGCATTAAAATGTCCTCTGTTCAACGCTAGAGCCCGTGTTAAGCCACGAGCTCTTGCGTTAAAAAACACGCGTTACTTGTAGGTAACGTCGAAGGTAGCCAGCGCGTTGACGGTACCGGTACCGATACCGCGGGTATCTGGAGCGCCTTCAGCACCTTGGGTGTCAGCAACCAGACGTACGTAGGACGCTGTGAAGTCGAAGGTGTTGGATTGAGGGCGCAGCACGTAATCGGTGCTGGCGGTGTTCAACGGCAGTTTGTCGCCAGTACGTGCGTCGGCGATTTGGATACCCAAGCCTTTGACTTGGTTAGAGCCGACCATACCCAGTACGGTCGCGTCGGTTGCAGCTTGTTGGCCGCTGAATTTGATGGAAGCGTTTTTCAGGGTCGAACCGCTGCAGTTTTCCAGAGAGATCGAGAACGGAGTCTCACCGGCAGTCGCGCCAACCGTGTTCGCGAAGTCAGCGATACGGACTTGGCCCATATCAACCGATTTCTTAACGCTTTCACTGTTGATGGTGCAGGCGTTATCGTTGATCACACCGGTGAACTCGACTTGACCATCAGCGGCTTGCGCAGTCGCTGCTGCCATCGCGATCAGCAGGGTTGAACCGCACAGTGCCGTGAATTTGCCAACTGTTTGAAACATGAGAGATACCCTCTACAAAAGTTATGTGTCATATCCATTTTTAATAGTTCCCCCTGTTAACGGCTGGCCGCAGCAGGTGACGCACAGGATGCAATGATCGGGAGGTAACCCCCATCAGACGATTCCTGTTCTAAGCCGCACAACATTTTTGGGCTGTAATGCCCCTGACAGGCTCTCTCATGAAGCAAGCAAAAGTACGTATCGGTGCACTGGCACTGAGCTCTCTCAGACTCAACAACCTGCTGCTGGTGCTAACCGGGCTGGCTTTGTTGTTGGTGAGCATGAGTTATTGGGCGGTTAACCGGGTGTTGAAGGAGGAGGGCGAGAAGATCGACTTTCACTTTGCACGGCTCATGGAAAGCGTTCATGAGCATGAAGATTTCTTACGCGACGCAGCACAGAGCTACAGCCAAGACAGTGATGACTTGTTGACGAACAGTAAGCCGCGATCTCATATCGAGCTCATGCGCCAAGACGGGGAGCGCTTATTTCAAAATCGAGATACAGCCAAATCTCTACCGTTTACGGTCAGCCAGCGCGATCAGTTCACCTCAGCTGAAATGGCAGGAGTGAACTCGTTTGGGGTGCAGATAACCGATCTTTTTGCGGCCTACTGGTCGGACTCTCCTTACGCGGGGCCACAAGTCTTTATCTTTTCGCCTACCAATCAGTTCACAATCGCAGTGCCTGGGATTGACGGTGCTCGCAAGTTTCCATTGCTGCAAAAGTACAATTTTTTTGATGTCACCAAACGGCTTTATGACCAGCTGATAGAGCGGCGCCAGTTGCTTGGGAACAATCAATTGCAATGGATGAAAGCCCCGGTGGGCCTTATTCAAAAGCGCAAGTACATTGTGGGTGCTATTGGTATCGACCTTTCTCAGCGTTTTTTACCGGCATCTGGAGATAACCATTCGATCATTCTGACGGCCCTCTTGGACGTCAGTGATATCAGTGATCTTGAGCGGTTGCTGATGCGACCTAGCAACAGCCGTTTGACCTTGATTTCGCCGGACGGTGAGGTACTGCTCGGTAGCGATACGCATGTGCAAACGTTGCCGTTGGGTCTGAGCTTTGAGCCTGACGGTTTGCATTTTAAATTGAGCTCGGGTGGGCCGGCCCCCTGGACCGGTTTGTACACCATCAGTTACCAGAACTTCTTTGGTTACGCTAAGTGGTCACTGCTGGGCACAGTGGGTCTGATCTTGCTATTTGCGTTGATTGGCTGGCGCGTCAATCGCTGGTATCGCTCGCAGATCATTCAACCCGCCCAGCGCGCCAACCAGTCATTGGCTGAAAGCGAAGAGTTTAACCGGGTCATGTTGGACAGCGCACCTGTGGGCTTGTGTGTAGTACAACGTGGCTCTGGCGTCGTTTTACTGGAGAATCAGCGTGCCCAGCAATGGCAAGGCACGCCTGAGCTGATTGCGCTGGTCAAGCGCGATTACGCCAACAGCGATTTGGGTGAGCATCAGCTTGAAGTTGCCGGTCGTTACCTTCAGGTGAGTTTTGCATTCACTCGCTACAAAGGCAGTGACGTCGTGCTCTGCGGCTTTAACGACATCACCCGGCATGTCGAGGCAGCCAACATGATGGAGCAAGCGCGTCGCTCGGCAGACGAAGCGAGTAAAGCCAAGACCATGTTTCTGGCCACCATGAGCCACGAAATCCGCACGCCTCTGTACGGGATGCTGGGCAATATTGAGTTGTTGGAGCTCACCGCGCTCAGCAAGCGCCAGCATGAATACTTGCAGACCATTCAGCGCTCCTCGGCGGTGCTTTTTCAACTCATCAGTGATGTACTGGATGTGTCGAAAATCGAGTCCGGGCAAATGGCGCTCCAACTTAATGCCTTCAGCCCCTTGGATGTGCTTGAAGACGCCGCACGCAGTTATGCCGCAGCGGCAAGCAGCAAAGGTCTGAAACTATACAGCTGTGCTGACGCTTCTCTACCGCCCCTTGTGTATGGAGATGCCGCTCGCCTGCGGCAAATCATTAACAACTTGCTGGGCAACGCAATCAAGTTCACAGACGCTGGCCGTGTCGTCCTCAGGCTGAAAGTCGCACGTGCTGCTAACGATCACGTGTCTTTACACTGGCAAGTCACCGATACCGGCGTCGGGATCAGCGAGCAGCAACTGTCCCACCTGTTTAAGCCTTTTTCCCAAGTGGCCGGGAGCGAACGAGCGGGTGGCGCGGGGCTGGGTTTATCTATCTGCGCCAAACTCAGTGAAATGATGGGGGCTCACTTACGCGTCGTCAGCGAACCCGGATTAGGCAGCAGCTTCTCGCTGCACATCGACCTACCTATTGTCGCGGGCTCGTTGGATAACAGCTCGGAAATTGACCTTGAAGGCATCAACGTTTATGTGCGCGCTCCGCTCAAGGACCTGGCCGAAAGCCTGATCGACTGGCTTAACCACTGGGGCGCGCGTGCGCAGCTTCTCCCGCCCGCAGGGGCTAAAGACGAGACGGCGATCTTACTGGAGGTCGATCCCGATCTCTCACTTGCACAGACTTGGCCGGGGGCGTGCGTCATTGCGACGGACACCGGCAGCAGCCAGCCGCAGCCCACAGCGCGAGGTTGGGAGGTTAATGGCTATGACATTCGAGCCATTGCCAGAACCTTGATGCAAGTGTCCCAAGGCACTGCTTCGCAACAGATAGCCAGTGTTTCTCAGCCGGTCTCCAGCATGGGGTTGAGTGTGCTGGTGGCGGAGGACAACCCGGTTAATCGCGAGCTTCTAAAAGAGCAATTACAAGCGCTTGGTGTCCAGGTAACGTTAGCCGAGGACGGCCTGCAAGCCTTGTTGCGTTGGCACGAAGGGGCGTTTGATTTGGTGATTACCGACGTCAACATGCCTAAGCTCGATGGCTATCGACTGACTCAGCGCCTACGCGAGCTTAACGCCGACATCCCTATTATCGGTGTGACCGCCAATGCCATGCGCGAAGAGGGCGAGCATTGCCTTGCTGCCGGGATGAGCGCCTGGCTGGTCAAGCCCTTAAGCCTGAAAACCCTACGCCAAACGTTATCCGCTTATTGCAAGCAATCGGAGTTGGCGAACTTGGCTGCAGAAGGTATTCCAAACCTAGCAACTAGCCCCGACGACTTAGACGGCTGGATTACGCTTTCGCCTGCCATGCACCGGCTGTTTATCGCGACCATGCAAGAAGACTTGGCCCAAGCGGAGGCGGCCTTGCGAGCGTCTAATACCTCAAAACTGGTCAGTTACTTACATCGAATCAATGGCTCATTAGCCACAGTAGGTGCTCGAGACTTAGCGGCCGCATGCAATACGAGCGAAGTCATTTTGATGCATGAACCCTTAAACCCAGAGTCCGGTGAAGCGGTTGAAGCGTTGTTGAAACGCTTACACGTGGCAGTGTCTCGAATGGTCGAGGGGGGGCTGTACCCGACCCAATAGGCGGTATTTTCACGGGCTTACGAGGTATCGCTGCACGGGCGCATACTTCGTAAGTTTCAGAACCTCGACAGCATCGCCTACGCTCCAAACGTGTGCGCTAAGTGCGTAGATTCTACCCAGGTGACATTTTTTAGCGCGCACCACGCGGTTGGGTTTATTAAAAACCCTTTTAAATCAGCTGGATAGATTTTGGTCTAAAACTTGCTTTCGATACATAGCCGCCTCTAGCGGTGTTCGTTTCCCCCATCAGATGGTGGGTGACTCAGCCTCAACGATGCGGCTGCTGTCTCCAAGTGAAGCGACTCACACCTCCAGCCGACAGCGTCGTCGGTATGTGAAATCAGGCTCTTCTTTCCCCCCGCCTGTATTTCTACCAGACCTTTGTTCCTCTATCGCCGCTGGCCTCCCTTTGGGTCGCTTGAGCTTAGCTGCCATTGCGGTGCGGATCTGGATTCCAGGAATTTCTCAAATGGCTATGAATCGTCGTGCTTTCTTGCGTACGTCCGCTATTTCTGCGGCAGCTATGTCTGCCTTGAGCTTGAAGAGCTTCTCGGCGTTTGCTGCTGAGGACGCGATCAATATTGCGTCGCTCTACGACAACTCTGGTGGCTTAGACATTTACGGCAAACCCATCGTCGACGCCCTGACGTTTGCGGTTGAAGAACTCAACAGCGCGGGCGGCTTGCTCGGGCGCCCACTGAACCTGATTAAGTACGACACTCAGTCCAACATGCAGCTCTACGCGCAATACGCGCAACAGGCCGCGCTCAAAGACCGCGCTGCGGTGGTGCACGCCGGTATTACTTCGGCCTCGCGCGAAGTGGTGCGGCCAGTGCTGGATCGCTACAAAACGCTATATTTCTACAACAACCAGTACGAAGGCGGCGTGTGTGACCGTAACTTCTTTGGCACCGGCGTTACCCCCGGGCAGACCGTCGAGAAGCTGGTGTCGCATGTCACTCAAAAGTGGGGCAAGAAGGTCTACATCGTAGCCGCCGATTACAACTACGGACAGATCGTAACGGCGTGGGTCAAGAAGTACGTGGAGCAGGCGGGCGGGCAAAGCGTGGGCATTGAGTTTTTCCCGTTGGACGTGACTAACTTCGGCGCGACCATCTCGAAGATCCAAGAAGCCAAGCCAGATTTCGTCTGGTCGGCGCTGGTGGGCGGCGCGCACATGTCGTTCTATCGCCAATGGAAAGCCGCAGGCATGACCGGCAAGTTACCGATTGCCTCCACAACGTTCGCAGGTGGCAACGAGCACATTGTGCTCTCGCCCGAAGAAAGCAACGGCATCTTGATTTGCCAGAACTATGTGCAAGAGCTGGCCACGCCTCAGAATCAGGCATTTGTCGAACGCTTCCACCAGCGCTTTGGCGCGAACTACCCCTACATCACCGAACTGGCGATGGGCGCTTACCAAGGCATGATGCTGTGGGCCGAAGGTGTGCGTCAGGCCGGGACGGTCGAGCGCATGGCGGTCATTGAGGCGCTGGAAAAAGGC
Source organism: Pseudomonas endophytica (assembly GCF_001411475.1). Lineage (GTDB taxonomy): Bacteria > Pseudomonadota > Gammaproteobacteria > Pseudomonadales > Pseudomonadaceae > Aquipseudomonas > Aquipseudomonas endophytica. Next base: position 22,147 of record NZ_LLWH01000194.1, read on the forward strand.
ATCAGCCTAGACCTGCCTAGCGGCAAGGTCAGCGTGGATCCGGCCACCCATCACTGCGTACTCGATGTGCACATCGCTGAGGTCCGCGACCGTCGTTTGGAAGTGGTCCAGAGCTTTGTTCAGCAAGCGCCTTCGGACACCGCCGCAGTGTGCGACTTGGTGAAAAATCCACGTGACGCCAAACAATACAGCCTCGCGCTGTAAGGAGACGGACATGGATTGGGCTGCCATTTTTTCCCTGCAAATTGTGGGTGCCATCGCCACGCTGGTGCTACTGAGCATCGGTTTGGCGGTGGTGTTCGGGATGATGAAAATCATCAACCTGGCCCACGGTGAATTCATGATGCTCGGCGGTTATGTCGCTGTGCTCGCCACCCATCACCTGCACGTGCCCATTTGGATTTCAATTCTGGTGTTGGCACCCCTGAGCGTGGGGGTGTTCGGCATGTTGGTGGAGCGTCTGCTGGTGCGCCATCTGTACGGGCGCATGATCGACACCATGCTCGCCACCTGGGGGCTGAGCCTGGCGCTGACAGGGGCCGCAACGATGCTGTTTGGTAACACAACGGTGGGCATCAGTTCGCCACTGCCGGGGATCACCCTCGGCGCGTATCAAACCAGCGGTTACGGTTTGTTTGTGATCGGTGTGGCGGTGGCCGTGCTGTTGGGCATGTGGGCGCTGCTGCGGTTTACCCACTTTGGGCTGTGCGCTCGCGCCACCATGCAAAACGCCAAAATGGCCGCCGCCCTGGGGGCAAACCCCGGGCGCATCTATAGCCTGACCTTTGGCCTCGGCGCGGCGCTTGCCGGTTTGGGCGGTGCCGTGCTGGCACCGCTCACAGGCGTGATACCCACCCTGGGCGCGAGTTACATCGCCAAGGCGTTTATCACCGTGATCGGGGGCGGCAGCGCAGTGATCACCGGGACGTTGAGCGCCGCCAGCGGTTTTGGCGTGATCAGCCAAGTGGTGACGTTCTTCAGCACCCCGGTGTTCGGTGAAGTGGCGTTGTTGTTGGCGGCTATTGTGTTGATTCGGATCCTGCCCCAAGGCATTACCGGTCGTTTCTTTCGGAGGGCGTTCTAATGCCTATTGATATCCGTACGCTGTTGCCCGTGCTCGGCTGCGCCTTGGCCGCCGTGCTGGTGGCGGTCCTGCCGCAGTGGTTGGACCTGTTTACTTTGCTTTCGCTGACCATCTACTTGGTGATGGCCTTGTTGGCGCTGAGCCTAGCGTTTATCTGGGGGTTTGGCGGCATCTTGTGTTTTGGTCAAGCGGCCTTTTTTGGGTTGGGGGCTTACGCCTACGCCATCGGTGTCATCAATTTAGGCGATAGCACTTGGCCGGTGCTGCTGGCGATCGCGGTGCCCGCGCTGGTTGCGGCGGCCATGGGTTATTTCATGTTCTACGGTGGCATCAGCGATGTGTACTTGGGCGTGATTACGCTGGCGTTTACCTTGATTTTGTTCAACGTGATGAACTCCACTTCAGGCTCCGAGTACCACATCGGCAGCGCATTGCTTGGCGGTTTCAACGGCATCCCGGCGATACCAACCCTCAATGTGCCGTTTGACCCAGATCGCGTTTTGGAGCCCGAGAGCCTCTTCCAAGTAATCGGCGGTGCGCTGATTCTGTGTTACCTAGGCTTGCGTTGGCTGCTCGCCAGCCGCTTCGGCAAAGTGGTGGTAGCGATTCGCGAGAACGAACAACGCGCCGGGTTGCTGGGGTATGACACGCGTCTGCACAAGTTAATTGTGTTTAGCCTAGGCGGCGCGATTGCTGGGCTGGCGGGTTGCCTGTTCGCCAACTGGGGGGCATTCGTCAGCCCCGGTGTGTTCGGTCTGGCGCAGTCGGCGCAGATCATCATTTGGGTGATTGTGGGTGGGCGCGGTACGTTGTTCGGACCTATCTTGGCCTGCATCGGCATTCAGGCGCTGATGGCGCGCTTGGGCGAGCAACAGCAAGTAGACAGCGGCTTCGTGCTGGGTCTGATTCTACTGGCCTTCGTGATGCTCCTGCCGCGTGGTTTGCTGCCTGCATTGAGCAGCGTTGTGAGACGTGTTTTTCAACGCCGCCCCAAAGTGATCTCGGCACAGGAGCGCGCGCTATGAGCCTGCTAGAGACTCAAGGCTTGGGCGTCAGCTTCGGCGGCGTGCATGCGGTCAAAGCGGTGGATTTCACCCTGCAAAGCGGTGAACTGCGCTGCTTGATCGGGCCTAACGGCGCCGGCAAAAGTACCTTTTTCAAGATGCTCAGTGGCCAACTCAAACCCACGCGTGGCGCGTGCCACTTCAAGGGCCAGCGAATTTCCGGGCTTGCGCCGCACCAAGTGGCGCGTCTCGGTATCGGCATCAAGACCCAAGCGCCTAGCGTCTTCGACGGGCTGGATGTGCTGGAAAACCTGCGTTTGGCCGCCAGCCGTCGCCAAGCACCCGATGAAGCACGGGCAACGGCCGAGCAGACTCTTGAACGCATCGGCTTGGTCGACCTGCGCTCGTGTTTGGTGGGCGACTTGGCTCACGGCCAACGCCAATGGGTGGAGTTGGGCATGATCCTCGCCTCGCGCCCAGAGTTGGTGCTATTGGACGAGCCTGCCGCTGGCATGACTTATCAGGAAGTGCGCAAAACCGCCGCGCTGATCAAAGAAATCAATGCCCACAGCACCGTGGTGGTGGTCGAGCACGACATGGAATTTATCCGTTTGATTGCTGGCATCGTCACCGTCTTCAACCAAGGCGAGATTCTGGCCCAAGGCAGCTTTGCCGAGGTGACCCAAGACCCGGCCGTGCGTGAAGCGTACTTAGGCAAGCAGGAGATCAAACATGCTTGAAGTCTGTGGTTTATCTACCGGTTACGGCCGCATCCCGGTGTTGCGAGACATTCGCATGAACTGTGCAGCCAATACCTGCGTCGGCGTACTGGGGCGCAACGGCATGGGCAAAACCACCTTACTGCGTGCGCTGATGGGCGAGTTGCCGGCCATGGGCGGCAGCTTGCAGTTTGCCGGCGAAGACTTGACCAAGGCCGCCGCACACCAGCGCGCTCGTGCCGGTATCGGCTACGTGCCTCAGGGGCGGCAGATTTTTCCGTACCTCAGCGTGCGCGAAAATCTGCGCATGGGCTGCGTGAAGGACTTCGCCGGTGCAGACGCTACCATCGAGCGCATCTTGGCGTATTTCCCGCGTTTGCAACGCTTACTCGACCACCCCGGCGGCGCGCTGTCGGGCGGTGAACAACAGTTATTAGCTTTGGCTCGTTGCCTGTGCGGCGACCCAAAAATCATTTTGCTGGATGAACCCACTGAGGGCATTCAGCCGTCGATCTGTGACGAAATTATTGAAACCCTTCAGCGCCTGCGCGTGGAGCACAACTTGGCGGTGATCTTGGTGGAACAGGACATTGAGTTTCTAAGTGCCTTGTCCGACCGCATCCTGATCATCGAGAACGGCCAACTGGTGGATGAGGTCAACCCGGCCCACACCAGCCCCGAAGCCATTGCTGAGCGCTTCATGGGTTTTCATTCATAAGGAATCTGTCATGTCTATTCAACGCCCTAACTTGGCCGACCTCACGGATGTCAGCCGCAGCCTTGGCCTAGAAGTGCCTGAGTCGTTGCTGGATGAATACGCCGGGATTCTTGAGGCTGTCTGGCAAGATTACGATCGCCTCGATGCTATCTCCCGCCCGCCGTCGGCCCCACGCTACCCACGAATGTCAGGCAAAGAGCCTGAACACAATCCCTACAACGCATGGTACGTGCGCACAGAGATTCAGGGCGCGGCAACCGGCAAGCTGCTCGGTAAGCGTGTGGCCCTCAAAGACAATATTTGCTTGGCTGGCGTGCCGATGATGAACGGTGCCTCGACCTTGCACGGCTATGTGCCGGATATCGACGCCAGCGTCGCCACCCGCGTACTGGACGCCGCCGGGCAGATTCTAGGCAAGGCCCATTGCGAGTTTTTTTGCGTGTCGGGCAGCAGCCATACCAACGCCACCGGGGCAGTGCATAACCCACGTAATCCGGGGCACTCCACGGGCGGTTCGTCTTCTGGGTGCGCGGCTTTGATCGCCGCGGGCGAAGTGGATCTGGGCATTGGTACAGACCAAGGTGGCTCGGTTCGTATTCCGGCGGCCTATTCCGGCATCTACGGGATGAAACCGACCCATGGGCTGATCCCCTACACCGGCATCATGTCGATTGAGATGACCCTCGACCACGCGGGCATTATGAGCGCCAACCTTGCTGATAACGCCTTGCTGTTGGAGGTGCTGGCCGGTGCTGACGGGCTCGACCCACGTCAGGACCGCGTCGTGCCGACCCAAGCCTATACCCAAGCGCTGGGCAAGGGCTGTGCTGGCCTACGCATTGGCGTGGTGCGCGAGGGGTTTGGGCACGTCAATAGCGAAGCCGATGTGGACGCGGCGGTGCGCCGGGCAGCCGCGCTGTTTGAAGACTTGGGTGCGCAGGTCGAGGACATCTCGATCCCGTTGCACGCACTGGGCCATGCGATCTGGACGCCGATTGCAGTGGAGGGCACCACGCAGTTACTGCGCGGCTACAATCACGGCTCGAACTGGAAAGGCCAGTATGTGGAAAGCCTGATGAGCGCGCAGCAGGGCTGGCAGAGTAAGGCGGGGCAATTCCCCCATGACCTGAAAACCTGCCTGCTGGCGGGCGAGTATGCGTACACGCGCTTTGGCGGCCGGTATTACGCGAAGGCCCAAAACGCCGCGCGGCAGTTACGCGCCGCCTACGACCAACAC
>NZ_LLWH01000195.1 GCF_001411475.1 Pseudomonas endophytica
CGTCTGCCCTGACGGCGAGCGCGGTGGTTTTGGCACGCTCTGCGGCTGAATCGCTAAACAGGCTGTCAGACCATTCGCTTTCCTCAGCGTCATGGGTTTCGCGGCGAGCGCTCAAAGCATTGTTAGCGGGTTTTTGCGGCTGGCCAAAGCTTTTGCTGGGTTGGATCTCCCGCTCTTCAAGTTTGGCCAGCTCTTCGTCTAGATCCAGATGCTCGAGGTCCAGCTCCACAGCGTCCCAGCGTGCGGGGCTTACAACCTGGGGCGGGGCAGGAGGCTCATTCACCACAGGTTCCGTAATCGGGATCGGCTCCAGAACCACCACGGGCTCTGCAGCAAGCGCAACCATCGTGATAGGCAGTTGTTCTTTCTCAGTGCTTTTATTCAACAGTTGCTGTGCGGCATTGAACACTTGCAGGCAGGCGCCGCAGCGCACGACTCCACGCGCCATGCCCAATTGAGAATGGCTGACACGGAAACTGGTTTGGCAATGCGGGCACTGGGTTACGAAGCTATCGCTCATGCGGCTATCCGGGTTAAGCAGGCTTGCATTCTAGCGCCGACGGCCACTGATGCGCACCCAGCCATCGCGATTGGCGATAGGGTCCAGATCAAAGTCTTGAGCGTACGCTGCGCCAACCTCTTCGCCTTGTTCAGCAAGGATGCCGGACAGGGCCAAACGGCCACCTGGCTTTACCAGGCTTGAGAGTTGTGGGGCCAAGGAAACCAACGGTCCAGCCAGAATGTTCGCCACTAGCACATCGGCCTGAACCTGCGGCAGGTCTTCAGGCAAATACAGCGGGAACAGCTCGGGTGCGATGTTGTTGCGACCGGCGTTATCGCGTGAAGCTTCCAGCGCTTGGACGTCTATGTCGGTGCCGACCGCTTGTTTGGCGCCCAGCAACAGAGCGGCGATGGCCAAAATGCCGGAGCCGCAACCGAAATCCAGCACGTTGCAGTCTTTGAGCTCCTGCCCGTCGAGCCACTCTAGGCACAGCGCGGTGGTTGGGTGGGTGCCGGTGCCGAACGCAAGGCCTGGGTCCAGCAACAGATTCACTGCGTCAGGTTCAGGCGCGGCGTGCCAGCTAGGGACAATCCACAGGCGCTGACCAAAACGCATCGGCTCGAAGTTGTCCATCCAACTGCGTTCCCAGTCTTGGTCCTCAATGACTTCAGCGTGATGCTCAGGCAAAGGCGAGCCGGTCAGCAGTTCTAGATGGGACAGAACAAGTTCGGCTTCGGTGCCGCCTTCGAACAGTGCCAGCAAATGGGTGTGCGACCACAGCGGCGTGGTGTTGAGCTCGGGTTCGAAAATCGGCTGATCTTCGGCATCCATAAACGTGACCGAAACGGCACCGACTTCGAGGAACGCGTCTTCGTAGGTTTCGGCTTGTTCTGGGCTGATGGCGAGGCGTACTTGCAGCCAAGGCATGGCGGGCACCTTTGAAAAATAGAAGTGTGCAACCGCAAGGGCTGCGAAAGCGCGCCAGTTTACGCGAGCGCGCGCTTGGGTGGTATGCAAAAAAGTGTGCCGCGGTGCTGTAAGAGCCAAGCGGTATTTGTCTTGCTTGGCCTTGGGTAAAACTAAACGTAACCAAATCTGTAGGAAATTTCAAAACGCGTCTCAAATGGTAATTATTAACATTTGAGAATTATTCAGCCAAGGAGTAATCTCGCCTCGCTTTCAATCTGGATAGGGAAATCCGTCGCTAGTTAAAGGAGTTGAGCGTGATGCTTTTGGCCGTCGAACTAACACAACAGCTGCATACAGTCTGGAGCGAGGCGCTTGCAACGCAGGCGTTTAAACGTCGTCGGATCACCCAAGACCACTTGCATCACGCATTACCTGTCGCGACCCAGCGCAGTTTCCAGCGTTTGGTTCAGGCGTTGTTTCGTGAAGCGTTATTGAGCGCGGATAACTGCCAATTTTCACGCCTCTCGCGTTGCAGCTTCGTGCTGGAGGACGGCAAAACCCTCTGTTTTGAACACTTGCATGCGGGCCGCATGAACAGTTGGGAGCTGCGGGGGGGCGTCACGCTTCATTGTCTGGATAAGTCGATTCAAACCTTGGTATTCCCGTCGCAGCTATTGACTCTTCTGGGGCCGCTATTTCAACCCGCCGCTTCAAGTGCTGTCTTGCAGCGGCTGGCTGAGGAGCTTGATAACAGTTTGATGAATGACACCCTCTGCTTAGCTTTCCATCAAGGTTGGACCCTTGATTTGAAAGCGCAGGCCGGTGGTAGCGAAGATTGGAATTATCTGGCGTGGCTGAAAGACGCGTCGGTACATTCAAATCCAACAGTGTTGCTTGAGCAATGGGGCACCCTCGGTCACCCGTGGCATCCCAATTACAAAACCAAGCTGGGCCTGAGTACTTCGCAATTGATCGAATTGTCGCCGGAATTCGAGGCGAGCATTGAGGTTGTGCTTTGTGCAATGCATCGCCAATGCGCTCACGTAGAGGCTTTGCCTGGCACAGGCGATTACTGGAGCTGGTGGCAAGCCCATTTTCCGCAAGCCGCCTCGCAACTGAGTGCTGAGATCAAGCGCAGAGGGCTTGAGTGCGACGATTACCTTCCGCTCCCGGCCCATCCCTGGCAAGTCAGTGATGTATTACTGCGCATCTTTGCCTCGCAAATAGCGGACAAACAGTTGCTGGTGACAGACATCGTCGCCTTTACCGCTCATCCGACCATGTCGTTCCGTACTGTTGTGCCCGAAGGCCGTGACGAGGCACCGATGGTCAAGTTGCCCGTAGCTATACGTTTAACAAGTGTGCAGCGCACCGTATCGCCGCGCTCTGCACGCATGGGGCCGCGTGTAAGCCAATTAGTACTGAACATCCTCGATAAAGAACCGCAGATTCAACGATTACTGAATATCGTGCCCGAGCGAGTGGGCGTGCATTACGCTCCGCTGCCAGCCGATGATGAGTGCTCACGGCATGCAGGTGTGCTGTATCGCGATAGTCTGTCGGGTTGCTTGCACCCCGGTGAACTGGCTGTGCCGGTCGGCAGCCTGTTTGCCCTAGATGAGCATCAGGAGCCCTTGCTGCGTCAATGGGTGCGCTTGGCTCAGGGCCGAGACGACAGTGATGCGATGCACGATTTTTATCGCGATTACCTAGCCATCGCTGTGCCGAGCTTATTGGGCATCTACTTGCTCTATGGGGTGGCCTTTGAGGCTCACCAACAGAACAGTTTTATGGTGATGGCGGCTGACGGGCAGTTGAGCCGCCTGCTGATACGCGATTTTGGAGACATTCGAATTGATCGGCACACCCTGCATTGTCAGGGCTTGGACGTAGAATTGCACGATCCGGGTATGACCTTGTTCGATCGGGCTGACTATGTGCGCGACAAACTGCTGCACACCACATTTATGTGCCATTTGGGTGAACTGACGTTGCTATGCGCCCGCCATTGGCAAATTCCGCAGGCGCTGTTGTGGGACCAACTAGCAGTGCACGTAAGCCACTGTTTTGACACGCTGCGCGAACGTGTTGAACCGCGACGTTGGCAAACTGAGCGTCAAGCGTTGCTGGAACATGATTGGCCTGCGAAGTCATTTATGCGTATGCGATTGCTCGACAGTCATGCCGATATCGTGGGGCGTTTAGCGAATCCTTTGCGCGGCGTTGCTTATGAAGGCTGAGCCGGGAACGTTGTGGCTACTGGTGCTGATCCAGTTTTTCTCCATGGGGGCGATGGAGATGAGTGGCCCGTTTTGGCCCTTGCAGATCCAGCATTTGCTGGGCGCTGAGCAGGCGCACTATGTGACCTTATTGTCGACGCTGGTGTATGTCGGGCCGATGTTGGCCGCGATGCTACTAACCCCGCTATGGGGGCGACTGGGTGACCGTACCGGGCACAAGCCCATGATTGTGCGGGCGCTGCTGGCGTTGGCGGTGTGTCAGGGGGCGGCGGCGATTACCGTCGATCCTTGGTGGCTGGTGTTCATTCGAGTGATGCAGGGCGCCTTGGCTGGTTTTCTGGCGGCGGCCCAAGCCTATGCGCTGGCCAGTTGCGCCCGTTCAAATCGTGGGCGAGCCCTCGCCCATTTGCAGTCGGCCACCGCCGTTGGCTCGTTGGCGGGGCCTGTGCTGGGCGGTTGGCTGATGGATATTTCGGGTTTTGCTGTGCTGTGTTTTGGCGCCACGCTGGTGTGTGTGCTTTGCGCCATGAGTAGCTTGTTTTTACCCGCCGACACCCCGAAGACCCGTGACAACATACCCGCATCGCCTGCCACAGTACCCAAAGGTTGGTTGAGCGCAATATTGCTGGTGATCGTGCTGGTCCAAGCCGCGAAGATGATGCCGCAACCTTTCTACGCGCTGTATGTCGCGGATGTGCTCCAAGCTCCGGGCTGGTTGATCGGCGTCACGTATGCCGCAAGTGCCGCGACCTTGGCCATTTCAGCACCGCTGTGGGGGCGTCTGTTTGACCGCTGGCAGCCGCTTTACACCTTGCGCGTGATTGAAGGCGTTGCCTGGCTATGCGCCCTGACCTTGGCAATGAGTGCGTTGGCCAGCGAATGGGTAGGGTTTCTAGCCAGCCGATTATTATGGGGTATCTGGCAGGGCGCCTTGTTACCCGTGGCTTACGCCTTGATTGCCAACACCGTCCCCGCCAATCAACAGGGTTTTGCCTTGGGTCTGGGCAATAGCGCGGCAAAAGGCGGCGCGCTGCTGGGCGTCGTTATCGGGGGCGTGGGTATGGGATGGGTCGGTCTTGAACACAGTTTTTGGCTGGTAGCGCTGACTTACGCCCTAGCCGCATTAGGCGTGCGCTGGGTGCGTAGAGCCTCAACTGCCTCTCAATCGTTATCGACAGCTCACTACAACAACTAACAGAGATCCGATCATGACTCCGAGCAAGCAACCCTTGTTGCTGGTGGCGCTCAGCTCCTTGAGCCTCAATACATGGGCCGAAGAAGACACGTCGCCCGTTACGCTAAACATGCAACCGACGGTGGTTTCAGCCACCCGCAACGAGGCGACCATTGCGTCGATTCCTGGCTCGGTGCAGGTCATTGATGAGCAACAGATACAGCAGCAGAGCGGAGCGGGGCGGCGGGTGTCCGATATCCTCGGCCAACTGGTGCCGGGTCTTGCGCCTTCATCTGGCGGGATGAGTAACTTCGGGCAAACCCTGCGTGGGCGCAATATCTTAGTGCTGATTGACGGTGTTTCACAAAACGCCACACGGGATAACTTTCGCCAACTTAACAGCATCTTGCCCGCCAGCATCGAGCGTATTGAAGTGATCTCGGGGGCCAGCAGTGTGTATGGCGCCGGCGCGTCGGGCGGCATCATCAACATTATTACCAAGCGTAATCAGGGCCAAGACATCGCCTTTAATAGCCGCATAGGGTTGACCACGGGCAATAACCTGAATGCTCAAGGCTTTGCCTATGAGCTGTTTCAAAGTGCCACCGGGCGTAAGGATGCATTGGATTGGTACGTTTCAGCCGGCGGGGTGCAGCGCAATGATCAATTTGATGGCGACGGTAAGCGCATCCCGCAGGACACCTCGCAGGGCAGCAATATGGACACCGAAACCTATGACCTTTTAGGACGTTTCGGCTACGCGTTAGATACCGACAAAAAACTCAGCCTGTCATTGCAGGATTACAAGGACCAGCAAGACACCTCTTACACCAAAGATCCGGGCAATAAGGAACACGCTGTCGCGATCAAAGGTCTGGTGCTGGATGATCAGCCTTACACCCATAACCAAGCGGCGAACCTCAATTACACCGACGCTGATTTCTACGGCCAAGGCTTGCAGGTAGAAACCTACTGGCGGCGTTCCGATGCGTTGTTCTTCCCTGATCTGGCGCGAGGCAAGGCCGGGATTTCCAACAACAACAGCGTGCAAGATGTTTATGGTTTGCGCTTAGCCGTCGACAGTGCGCTGCCCTCTATCGGCCAGGCGACCGGTAATGTGGTGTGGGGCGCGGATTATGACCATGAGCGCTCCCGCCAACGTGGTGACCAGTACACCGTCAATGATTTGGTCTACAGCAAAACCGGCGAAACGTTTGAGCTGGGGCCAGACATCACCACCACCACTAAAGCCCTGTTCGGGCAAATGTCTTGGGATATCGGCGATTGGACGTTGCGCTCAGGTGTGCGCCGTGAATGGATCGAAAGCAAAGTCGCCGACAGCATCGCCTATGGCGAAATAGTACAAACTGGCAAGCGTTCGGTCTTGCCCGGCGATACGCTCAACTATGGTGCCACGCTCTACAACCTGGGCGCGGTGTACCACGTGAGTGACAATCAGGACGTGTTTGCCAACTTCAGCCAAGGATTTTCACTGCCGGATATCCAGCGCTTTATGCGTGATGTGCAGAGCAATTTCAATATCCAGAGCCTCAATGCCCAAGCCATCAAGGTCAACAGTTATGAGTTGGGTTGGCGGGGTAACTGGGAGACATTGCAAGCTGAGACCACCCTTTATGAAAATACCTCGGATGTGACGCAGTTCTACGATGCCAATGATCGAGTGTTGCGCCTGATAAACCAGAAGGAGCGGGTGCGCGGCATTGAAAACAATGTGACTTGGCGCATGACTGACAGATGGTCGCTGGGCGGCACCTATGCGTGGGCCAAAGGTGAAACCCGACAGAATGGCCGATGGATCGACCTGCCCGCGACGCGGGTATCGCCCGCTAAAACCACCGTTTTTGTAGACTATACCGAAGATACCTACACCCTGCGCCTACAAGCGCTGCGCTTGGCCAGCTACGACGCGGCGGCCAAAGATAACAATGGCCGCGAGATCAACGGCTATACCTTGGTCGACCTGCTAGGTTCGGTCGAATTACCCGTAGGGCGCTTGGAAGGCGGCATTTACAACCTGAGCAATCGGACGTATCAAAATGCCTTCGCCCAGGCCAATGCCCGCGCGCCGTATGCCAACGCCCAAGGCCGAACGTTGAGTGCCAGTTACTCCGTGGATTGGTGAGTAAGCACCAGCACCTTCGAGATCACGGAGTACCCAACATAGCCCCGTAGGAGCTGCCGAAGGCTGCGATCTGTTGATCTTCAAAAGTAAAGATCGCAGCCTGCGGCAGCTCCTACGGGGTTTGTGTACCGCATAAAGCAGCGTGTTTGATATGGATCCGTCCTACATATGTTGAGTGGCATTCTGGTCAATCTCTTCCTGATTACTTTGCGTGAAGTTCACTCATTCTTTGAGTGGACACCACACACAACAAAGCCGCTCGAAAGCGGCTTTGTTGTGCAGAAAACAAACTTACTTGTTAGCCAGTTTGTGTTCCAGATAGTGAATGTTGACGCCGCCTTCGCAGAAGCCTTCGTCATTCACCAAGTCGCGGTGCAGCGGGATGTTGGTTTTGATCCCGTCGACCACGATTTCGTCTAGCGCATTGCGCATGCGGGCCATGGCTTCGTCACGGGTCGCGCCCCAGGTGATCAGCTTGCCGATCAGGGAATCGTAGTTGGACGGAACCTTGTAGCCGCTGTACAGGTGCGAGTCGACGCGAACGCCGTTGCCGCCCGGTGCATGGAAGTGCTTGACCAAACCAGGGCTCGGCATGAACGTCGCCGGGTCTTCAGCGTTGATCCGGCATTCCAGCGAGTGCCCGTGAATGTTCACGTCTGCTTGGCTGAAGGACAGCTTGTTGCCTGCCGCGATGCTCAACATCTCTTTAACGATGTCGATGCCAGTGACCATTTCGGACACCGGGTGCTCTACTTGCACACGAGTGTTCATCTCGATGAAGTAGAAACGACCATTTTCGTACAGGAACTCGAAAGTACCCGCACCACGGTAGTTGATGTCAACACACGCTTGTACGCAGCGCGCCAATACTTCTTGGCGTGCCTTCTCGTCGATACCCGGTGCTGGCGCTTCTTCCAGTACCTTCTGGTGACGACGTTGCAGCGAGCAGTCGCGGTCGCCCAAGTGGATCGCGTTACCTTGGCCGTCGGAAATAACCTGAACTTCCACGTGACGTGGGTTGGTCAGGTATTTTTCCAAGTAGACCATTGGGTTGCTGAACCAAGCGCCTGCTTCTTCGCGGGTCTGCTTGGCTGCTTCAACGAGGTCTTCTTCGCGATGCACAACGCGCATGCCACGACCACCGCCGCCGCCAGCAGCCTTGATGATCACCGGGTAGCCGACTTCACGGCCAATGCGCAGTGCGGTTTCAGGGTCTTCCGGCAGTGGGCCGTCAGAGCCTGGAACAGTCGGTACACCGGCTGCGATCATGGCGTGTTTGGCCGAAACCTTATCGCCCATCAGGCGGATGGTGTCAGCTTTCGGGCCGATAAAGGCAAAGCCGGACTTCTCGACTTGTTCGGCGAAATCGGCGTTTTCAGCCAAGAAGCCGTAGCCAGGGTGAATGGCTGTCGCACCAGTCACTTCGGCCGCTGCGATGATGGCCGGAATGTGCAGGTAAGACAGGTTGGCTGGTGCCGGACCAATGCAGACGGTTTCGTCTGCCAGACCCAGGTGCATCAGTTCCTTGTCAGCAGTGGAGTACACTGCGACGGTCTTGATGTCCAGTTCCTTGCACGCCCGCAGGATGCGCAAGGCGATCTCGCCGCGGTTGGCGATCAGGACTTTTTCCAGCTTCTGAGGCTTCAACATCGTTGGCTCCCCGTGGTTTAAACGATGGTGAACAGCGGTTGGTCGAACTCAACCGGCTGACCGTTTTCGACCAGGATGGATTCAATAACACCGGCTTTTTCAGCGGTGATGTGGTTCATCATTTTCATCGCTTCAACGATGCAAATGGTGTCGCCGACTTTAACGCTCTGGCCCACTTCTACGAAGGCTGGCGAGGTTGGCGCTGGGGTGCGGTAGAAGGTGCCGACCATTGGCGACTTGACCACAAAACCGTTCAGTTTTGGAGCAGCAGGTGCTTCGGTCACGGTCGCAACTGGCGCTACAGCCACTGGAGCAGCGGCAGCAGGCGCTTGCTGGATAGGGGCTTGCGCATAGAACTGTTGAGCTGGAGTTTTGCTGTGGCGGCTGATGCGTACGGACTCTTCGCCTTCTTTAATTTCCAGCTCGTCGATGCCGGACTCTTCCAGCAGTTCGATCAGTTTCTTAACTTTACGGATATCCATGAATCGTCAACTCCCAATGGGTTGGTCAGGGGCGTTTAGCTTGTCGTTCAAGCTGTTCCAGGGCGGCCTCCAAGGCCAGTCGATAACCGCTGGCGCCAAGGCCGCAGATCACACCTACCGCAACGTCGGAGAAGTAGGAGTGATGGCGGAAAGGTTCGCGCTTGTGCACGTTAGACAAATGCACTTCGATGAATGGGATGCTCACCGCCAGCAGCGCGTCACGTAATGCCACGCTGGTGTGGGTAAAAGCAGCCGGATTGATCAGAATAAAATCCACACCTTCATCGCGAGCGGCATGAATTCGGTCGATCAATTCATACTCGGCATTGCTTTGCAGGTAGAGCAAATGGTGACCGGCCTCGCGAGCCCGTTGCTCCAGATCCTGATTGATCTGCGCTAAGGTGGTCGCGCCGTAAACGCCCGGTTCACGGGTGCCTAGCAGGTTCAGGTTGGGGCCGTGCAGAACTAGAAAAGTCGCCATCTGCTGTTCCTTATCATGTGTGCGCAGTTGTCAGTGCCGGGCGACTATGCCGAAAACCTGAATCAGTGTCCAGTTGTGTACAAAAGCCAGCACGATGTCCGATGTTCGCGAAAAGTTTGTGACCAAGGCTCTAGATCTGGTCATTCGCGTTGACGACACGTTCGACGAAGTCCGCTGCGCTGACCTCAGAAATGACCCGTTGGTCACTTTCTTCTTCGTGATCTTTGCAAAAGAGGTCGCCCGTACAGGCAATGTTATTCACTCTCAAGGAGCGAGCCTATCTCGCGATCTTTTGATCTTTAACAGATCGCGAACACGCTCGCTCCTACAGTTGTGGGTGTGCTGTTACAGAGGGAATGCGTCGGGTTTAAAGGGTTTAGCGGGTAAGTCTTTAAGGATGAACTTCAAATGAACGTCATTGCGTTTATAGACCCATGACAGACGTCGATCAGTGCCCTTTTCGCAGGTCATGTCTATTAAGCCAACTAGGATGATCTGAATACTGATGCCTTCATCAATCGGTGTTTCGCATCTCACTTGTTCATATTTCAAGGGGCCAATAGGTTGATAAGTAAAGTCGGCGACACTCTTAAATGCATGTTTCTTTAGATCGTCGAGGGGTTTATCCGAAGGCTCTTGCAGTGAAACAAAGCGCAGCACAGCGCTCAAATTCTCAGTGTTAGACAGCTCGTAGGTGGCCGTCGCAAGCGGCGTAATCAGGCATGGCTTCACGTTGTTATTGTCGGGTACACAAGGATAACCACCTGTGTAATCAATAATGACGGCGATAAAGCGCGACTGGTTTTCAACTTGCAGTGTGGCGGCATGGCCCATGGGTAAATAAAGAGCAAACAGTATAAAAATAGTTTGTCTCATGGGGCGCTGCCTGTTCATGCCGTAAGGGCGCAGACGTCGTATTAATCGGCTGCGGATGATATGAATTTAATATCACTCGCGGCAGAAATTGATACTGTCAGAACTAACAGGTCTTTACGCCGTTCATCTGTTGCTATACCCGAAACGCTTGTACCGCCGTATTAAGCTCTGCGCCCAGTTGCAGCAATTGCTGACTTTGACTCCGAGCAACACCGATGCGTTGCAAGTTGTGGTCGCCTAACAAATGAATGCGTTCACTGTGATCGCGAATCTCACTCACAGCAGCACTTTGTTGAGCCGTAGCGTGCGCGATGCGCAAGGCCGTATCGGCGATGGTGGTAATAGCGCCGACAATTTCATCCAGCGCGCCATCTGCATCCTGAGCTTGCTGGGCGGTCGCTTGGGCATGTGCCACCTGCGCGCGCATTCCGTCTACCGATTGGCGCGCAGCCAGTTGCAGCCCGGCAATCAGGTTCTGGATTTCGCTGGTTGCGCCGGTGGTGCGTTGCGCCAAAGAGCGAACCTCTTCGGCTACGACCGCAAAGCCGCGGCCCATTTCACCGGCCCGGGCGGCTTCAATCGCGGCGTTCAGTGCCAGCAAGTTGGTTTGATCGGCGATGGCGCGAATTACCGTTAGCACGCCACCAATGGTGGCGGACTCTTCGGCCAAGCGCTCGACGGTCTGGGCGTTGCTTTGGACTTCCCCAACCAGCGCATGCAGCCCGGTCAGGCTGTGACCAATCACGCGTTGGCCTTGTGCCACTGCTGTGCCGGCACTGCGGCTGGCGTCGGCGGCTTGGCTAGCGTCACCTGCAACCTGAGAAATGGTCGCTTCCAGTTCGGCCAGTGCATCACGAATTTGCCCCGTGTCACCGGCCTGACGCTCGGCGCCGCCGTGCAGGTCAGTACTCAGTTGGGCCAAGGTTTGGCTGCTGCCTGCCACTTGCTCTGCGTTGAGTCGAATCGTGCCCACCAAGTTCACCAGATAAGCGCGCAGGCGATTGAGCGACGCCTCGATGTCATGCAGTTCACGGTTAGTTTTGCCCAGTTGAACGTCGCGACTAAAGTCACCTTCTGCCCAGGTCGAGAGTGTCGGCGCCAAGTAGGTCAGCACCCGCGCCAGCTTGCGTTGTAGGCTGTCGATCAACAGCGCGATCAGCAGGATCAAGCCAATCATCAGCCCTTGAATCAAGCGCACTTCATCTTGGATTTTGCCGTGTTGGACGCGGACCACCGGCTCCAGTTCGGCAATCGCGTGTTGCACCGCATCGAGTTTGAGGTGCGTGGTGCTGCTCAGTTGTGCGCGCTGTTCAATTTGCGTTTGGGTCCGTTTAAGTTCCGCCGGATATCGGCTCAGGAGGTTGTTGAGCTCACGCTTGAGGGTGACTCCGGCGTCTTCGGTCTGGGTGGTCTGACTCGCCTCTAGCCCCATCATTGCGGCGAAATCATCATTGCCTGAGGTGCTTTTGCTACTGACGCCGAGCAGAGGCAGGGCGTCGATGAGGTGCGCTTGGTTCTGGATGCTGCTCAGTGCGCGTTCAACATCGCCCGCTAATTCACTGCGTCCGCTGCTGACCAGTTTGTCGCGGTTCAGCGACAGTTTGGTCAAGTGCAAAGAAGCACTGAGCAGGGGCGGTAAATACCCAGAAGCTTGGTGGGGCGCGGCTTCGCTGGCGTATTGACCGAGTTGTTCGAGGTTGGCCGCCAGCTCACGCTCGGCTTGCAGCAGCAAGGCTTGCGGGTCACCCGCTAATTTGCCAGCCGCCAGCAGCTCGTTGTGGCTCAAGAGGGTGAGGTTTTCAAGGCTTGGGCGTACGGCGTCTGCCAATGCCGGTGGTAAGGGGGCGAGTTGCTGTTTGAGTGTTTCCAGGGCGCTGTTGGCTTCGCTCAAACGCACGGCATCACCGCTGGCCAAGTAGTCCTCAATGTTGCGTGCGACGTGGTTTTGAAAGTGTTGCGAGAGGCTTAAGTAGCGCTCCATCAACAGATATGGACGCTCCAGCGCCTGTTGCGACCAGACTAAAGTAACGCCTAGCGCAAGGCACACAGCGACCAGCAACAGTGTGTTGAGGTTGGTTAGCAGCTTCAGACGCATGGGGATTCTGCCTACTACGCAGTGAGAAGCGGCTGAAGTTATTGCATTTGGATTACAGCGATATGACGAGTGGGATTGGTCTTAGTGAAATAGTGGCATTTAGCCTTGCTGGTTAAAGCGCTGCACTTGATTGCGACCATTTTTCTTGGCGAGGTACAGCGCTTCATCGGCTTGGGAGGCCATTTTCAGGCTGTCGGAATCACCGTGCAGTTGCACTACGCCTACGCTGAATGAACACCACAGATCGGTGGGGTGTGCGGGGTAATGAATTTCGCAAAAGCGCTCGCGAATTTGATCAAGCACGCTATAGGCCGATTCTTGATCTGTATCGGGCATCACAATCGCAAACTCTTCACCGCCATAGCGGCCAATAAAATCGGTTTTGCGCAGACGTTGTTTGAGGTACAGCGCCAAACTTTTGATCACGCGATCGCCCATGGGGTGCCCGTAGCTGTCGTTGACCCGCTTGAAATGATCCAAGTCGAGCATTGCAAAGCTTAGCGGACGGTTTTCGCGCCGAGCATGGAAGGAGCAGTCTTCGAGCAGTTGCAGAATGTGGGTGTGGTTGTACAGGCCGGTCAGGCTGTCGCGGATCATCCGCGCTTTTAAATGACGGGCGCGGACGGCGCGGTTACGCACGGTGGTAATCAAGTGATGAGGCTTAATGGGCTTGGTCAGAAAGTCATCGCCGCCTTCGCTCATGGCATCGAGTTGTTTGTCCATGTCGTCTTCAGCCGACAAATAAATGATCGGCACGCTGACGTAGCGATCATTGTGACGAATGACTTTGGCCAGTTCGGTGCCGGTACAGGTCGGCATATACATGTCGAGAATGATCAGGTCGGGCTGAAAATCTGCCAGCTCAGCCATGGTTTGAATCGGATCGGTTAAGGTTCGAGTAATGATGCCGGCGGTATTGAGTAGCCGCTCGGTGTGCAACGCCTGTGCCCGAGAGTCGTCGATGATGAGCACCTTATACGGCTCGTAGTGAGCAACGCAGGTCAGTACCTCGAGCTTCTCCAACAGGCTGGAGACTTCGAGGGTACCCGTCAGAAACGCTTGGCCACCGGCCCGCACGGCTGCCAGTCGAGTCGGGGTGTCGGTTTCATGCTGACTGAAAAACAGCAGCGGCAGTTTCTGCTCAAGGCCCGCTTGGGCTTGGGCGGCCAACGCCAAGCCTTGGCCGGGACCGGCGAAGTCCACCTCAATCACGATCGCCGCCGGATGGCGGTCGGCCATGGCCATGCGAAAGCGGGTCGGGCTGTCAAACACCACGGCGCTGAGTTCGAAGAACTCCAGTTGCGTGGACAGGCGTTTAGCCCGTTCTAAGTCTTGCACAAGGATATAAATTGGTTTGCGCAGCGGCGGCAACGCAACCTGCGCCAGTGGGTCGCCATGACGCAGGCTGGTGCGCGACAGGCGCTGCATCAGCCGGTTGAGATCGCTGATTAACGGGCTATTCAGGCGACCACGGTTGTCGGCGACTTGTTGCAGCACCGCATGGGTGGCCTGCGCCAGTTCAGTGTGTTCCGGCTGATCGAAGCGTTGAGCAAAGCGCAGCAAACGCAAATTGGCCTCGCTAAATTCAGCGAGCCTTGAAGGCGACCACTCTTGAGTTTGCAGGCGCTGCCAAATGTCTAGTATTTGGCGGGCTTGATGTGTAACGCGCTGCGCGAAGTGATTCTTCAGGCGTTCGTGACTGGTGTCTTCTTGCGCGGTCATATCTTGGCTACTGGATAAAGAGCGTTCTGAAGTCGAATAATGGCTCTATGCTATCACTTTAAGTGGGTTTGATCCTGTCTCAGCTTGAAATTAAGTCGCGCTCACCGATATTACGGATTAGCTGCCCTCGCGTAGGCGTGGCCTCGCGGGTGTTCTATAGTGCCTAGCCTTTAACACCCTGGATTAAAGCGAGCTAGCATGGTCGTTATTAAAATCGTGCATGAAGGCACGATGAGATAGGGTTGTGGTCGAATTGTTGAATCAAGCATCTCAAAGGACATAGCCATGCTGGACTGGAAAAAACGAGAGGGCGATAACGCTCGCGAGTCGGTCAGGGATAATCAAGCAAAGCCGCGTGGCTATTTCAAAAGTAGTCTGCTGACCCGCTCCATTGCGATCTTAGTCGGCGTTTACGCCGTCGTGTGCCTAGGGTTGGGCTGGTATTGGAGCCAAGAGCCTGATCTGTTCCCGGTACAACAAAATGCACAGTTGGCAGCTGAAAAAAGCGGCCAGCAAATGGTGCCCGGTTTCACCACGGTAGAAACCTTGAAAACCGTCGCTGGCACCGTGCTCAACAAGCCGGGCGGTTATCTGTCTAACGATCGCTTCCCACCGGGTGTCTTGCTCGACAACATTCCAAGCTGGGAATACGGCGTGTTGGTGCAGGTGCGTGACCTGACCCGTGCCTTGCGTAAAGACTTCGCCCGCTCGCAATCGCAGTCTGCCGAAGACGCAGATTTGGCCAAGGCTGAGCCGCGCTTCAACTTCGATAACAAAAGCTGGATGCTGCCATCCAGTGAGTCTGAATACCAAGAAGGGATCAACTCCCTGAGCCGTTATCAGGCGCGTTTGTCCGATCCCAATCAGAAAAACGCTCTGTTCTACTCGCGTGCCGACAACCTGAACAACTGGCTGGGTGATGTGGGGACACGCTTGGGCTCGCTGTCGCAGCGCCTGTCGGCCAGCGTGGGCCGGGTCAAACTCAACTCCACCCTGAAAACCGAAAGCCTGCAACCGGGCCAAGTGCCTGTGGTGGACGAAGAAATCGTTGAAACACCGTGGATGCAAATCGACAACGTGTTCTATGAAGCGCGTGGTCAGGCGTGGGCGTTGTCCCACTTGCTGCGGGCTATCGAAGTCGATTTCGCCGATGTGTTAGCCAAAAAGAACGCCACGGTCAGCGTGCGTCAGATCATTCGTGAACTGGAAGCTGCACAGGAGCCTGTGTGGAGCCCGATGATTCTCAATGGCAGCGGTTATGGCATGTTGGCTAACCATTCGCTGGTGATGGCGAATTACATTTCCCGTGCGAATGCTGCCGTTATGGACCTTCGCCAGTTGCTGTCGCAAGGTTAACAGTTGGCTTATTCAGCATCGGAGGCCGCCCACCGCGCGGCCTCAGACCTCGAGCAGGTGGTCTGGGTAGATCGCGATGATCGCGTGCTGGGCGCCTTGGCGCGCCATGAGCTGCGTCAACGTGGGCTGATCGGGCGCGGCACGTTTATCCTTCTATTTAACTCGGCCGGTGAGCTGTGCGTGCATCAGCGCACGCTCAGCAAAGCGCTGTATCCGGGGTTTTGGGACGTTGCGGCGGGCGGAATGGTCGGCGTAGACGAAACCTACGCCGAGTCGGCAGCCCGTGAATTGGCCGAGGAGTTGGGCGTGAGCGGGATTGAGCTGACAGCGCACGAGCGTTTTTACTTTGAGGGCCCACACAACCGGCTGTGGTGTGGTGTCTTTTCTGGCATTTGGGACGGCCCTTTACAGGTGCAACCCGAGGAAGTACAGAGTGCGTTGTTTATGCCGGTGGATGAGGCATTGCGCCGCAGTGAGTACGAAGACTTCTGCCCTGACTCACTGGCTGCCCTGAAACGATATTTGGCCTGATTCCACAGCGCCTACCGGTTATGTCTCGCTGGTTTAAAAATTGCGCCAATTGACTCTTGGGCCTCAGCGATTTTGTCGTTACACTGCGCGACCTTTTCAGGCTCAGGCGCATTTGCCGCTTGAGTTGCGCTGCCCCTGCCAGAGTGGGGCTTCGCGGTCGGTAAAGCATGGCGCAACGGCGCCCTGCATCGGCCAATTTTTTGTCCTCCATATGAGGATTGCCGGTGGCCAAAAAAGCCGCATCCTTCGCCGCCCTTGGTGGCTTGGTATTTTCCACCGACGCAGGTCGTCACTGCCCAGACTGTCGTCAGCCAGTGGACGCCTGTACCTGCAAACAAACCCAGATCCCTGCCGGTGATGGCATTGCTCGCGTGCGCCGCGAAAGCAAAGGCCGTGGCGGCAAGACGGTGACCACCATCACCGGCGTGCCGTTAGCCGAAGACGCACTCAAAGAGCTGGCCACCACGTTGAAAAAACGCTGTGGCACGGGCGGAGCGTTAAAGGACGGCATCATCGAGATCCAGGGCGATCACGTTGAGTTGTTGTTGGCCGAACTGCTCAAACACGGTTTCAAAGCCAAGAAGTCCGGCGGCTAGCAGCCTCTGTCAAAACCACCCTAGGGTTGTCTTGCGGCTCCAAAAGGGCTCGCTCAAGACCGCTCGCCATGGTTTTCACAGAGCCTGTTATTGCGGGTTTCTAAACTCGGCGCCGTTGTCAGGGTCTACCCTGTGCAGACTAAACGTCATTTTCATTCTTTAGACTGCGCCAACCTGCAAACAGGTTTGGCTATTTGACTTATATATAGGGGACTTCGATGTCCGTACGACGCACACGCAAAGACGATGGCAGCCAATGGACAGTTGCGGACAGCCGCAGCGTTTATGGGATTCGCCATTGGGGGGCCGGGTATTTCGCGATCAATGAAGCCGGTCGCGTAGAAGTCCGTCCGAACGGTCCGAACAGCTCGCCCATCGACTTGTACGAGCAAGTGGACGAACTGCGCCAAAGTGGCTTGTCCTTGCCATTGCTGGTGCGTTTTCCAGATATTTTGCAAGACCGGGTGCGCCAACTGACCGGTGCTTTCGACGCCAATATCGAGCGTCTTGAGTATCAGAGCCAGTACACCGCGTTGTACCCGATCAAGGTTAACCAGCAAGAAGCGGTGATCGAAAACATCATCGCCACCCAGAACGTCTCGATTGGCCTTGAAGCCGGTTCCAAGCCAGAGCTGCTGGCCGTGCTGGCGCTGGCCCCGAAAGGCGGCACCATCGTGTGCAACGGTTACAAAGACCGCGAGTTCATTCGCTTGGCCTTGATGGGCCAAAAACTCGGCCACAACGTCTTCATCGTGATCGAGAAAGAGTCCGAAGTAGACCTGGTGATCGAAGAGGCGGCCTCGCTCAAAGTCAAACCCCAGGTTGGCTTGCGTGTGCGTCTGTCGTCGTTGGCGTCCAGTAAATGGGCAGACACCGGTGGCGAAAAATCCAAATTCGGCTTGTCCGCCGCGCAACTGCTGTCGGTGGTTGAACGCTTCCGTGACGCGGGTTTGGATCAGGGTATTCGCCTGCTGCACTTCCACATGGGTTCGCAGATCGCCAACTTGGCCGACTACCAGCATGGCTTTAAAGAGGCGATTCGCTACTACGGAGAACTGCGTAACCTCGGCCTGCCGGTTGACCACATCGACGTCGGTGGCGGTCTCGGTGTTGACTACGATGGCACTCACTCGCGTAACGCCAGCTCGATCAACTACGACATGGACGACTACGCCGGTGTTGTGGTCGGCATGCTCAAAGAATTCTGCGACGCACAAGGTTTGCCGCACCCACATATTTTCTCGGAAAGCGGCCGTTCCCTGACTGCGCACCACGCCATGTTGGTGGTGCAAGTGACCGACGTTGAGAAGCACAACGACGAAGTACCGGTCATCGAAAACAAAGAAAGCCTGCCCGAAACCGTGCAGTGGTTGGTGGACTTGTTAGGCCCGACCGATATTGAAATGGTCACTGAAACCTACTGGCGTGCCACGCACTACATGAGTGACGTGGCAACTCAGTACGCTGACGGCAAAATTACCTTGGCCCAAAAAGCCTTGGCCGAGCAATGCTACTTTGCAGTGTGCCGTCGCCTGCACAACTCGTTGAAAGCGCGTCAGCGTTCGCACCGTCAAGTGCTGGACGAACTCAACGACAAGCTGGCCGATAAATACATCTGCAACTTCTCGGTGTTCCAGAGCCTGCCGGACACTTGGGCGATCGGCCAAGTATTGCCGATTCTGCCGCTGCATCGCCTTGACGAAGAGCCGCTGCGCCGCGCCGTGCTGCAAGACCTGACCTGCGACTCCGACGGCAAGATCAAGCAATACGTCGACGAGCAAAGCATCGAAACCAGCCTGCCGGTTCACAGCCTCAATGAAGGCGAAGACTACCTGCTGGGTATCTTCTTGGTGGGCGCTTACCAAGAAATTCTGGGCGATATGCACAACCTGTTCGGTGATACCGACTCGGTGAATATCTACCAGAAGGCAGATGGCAGCGTGTACCACGCCGGTATCGAGACTCACGACACCATCGAAGACATGCTGCGCTACGTGCACTTGTCGCCTGAGGAGTTGATGACTCACTACCGCGATAAAGTCGCCAGCGCCAAGATCAGCGTCAAGGAACGCACTCAGTTCCTAGACGCACTGCGCCTGGGCCTGACACGTTCGTCTTACTTGTCCTCATAAGCCGTGAGTAACCTGTAGACGCTGCCGTAGGCTGCGATCTTTTGATCTTGAAAAGATCGCAGCCTGCGGCAGCTCCACAGGGTTATGGGGCAAACCACTGTATGCGCAACGCATACAGCCCCAAGATCAAACTGCGCAGCACCATAAACAGTAAGAAACTTATCCACAGCCCGTGGTTGCCATAGCCATGCAGGGCCCACGCCACCGGAAAGGCAATCACCACGCTGACCAGCATCGCATTGCGCATTTCAAGGGCGCGGGTGGCGCCGATGAATAAGCCGTCGAGTAAGTAACTCCACACCGCAATCAGCGGCAACACGGCCAAGTACGGCAAGTACTGGAAGGCGGTTTCGCGCACGCTTGGGATGTCAGTTTGCATCTGCACAAACAGATGCCCGCCAAACACAAACAGCAGTGCAAACAGGGCACTGGCTAACAATGACCAGCCGCACGCTACCACCATAGACCGGCGCAGCGCCGTCCGATCTCGCGCCCCTATGGCATGCCCGCACAAGGCTTCGACCGCATGCGCTAAACCGTCCAGCGCGTGAGCGGTCAGCAGTAAACCATTGAGCAGCAGCGCATTGGCCGCCACGGTGGCGTCGCCCAATCGAGCGCCTTGCACCGTGATGGCAAAAAACACCGATTGCAGCAGCAAACTGCGGATAAAAATATCGCGGTTAACCCCCAGCAACGGCTTCCAGTTCTGCCAGACACGTAAAGCGGCCCACGCCATTTTGCCCGGATACGCCCGTAGCGCGCCGCGAGTCAGCCACAGGCCGAGCAGGGCGCCGCACCATTCGGCAATCACCGAGGCTCGCGCCGAACCGACCACACCCCAATCCAGCCCGAGCACAAACCACAGATTGAGCGCGATATTCATCAGGTTAGTGGTGAGCAAAATCGCCAGCGGCGCTCGAGCGTTTTGAGCGCCTAGAAACCAGCCTACTAAGGCATAACTGGCCAGCGAGGCGGGTAAGCCAAACAGGCGGTTATAGAAAAACGCCAAGGTCATGTCATGCAGTTCAGCTGAAGGCTGCATCACACTCAGCGCCACGCCGCTGAAAGGCATCGCAATCGCCGCTAAAAATAGCGAGAGCCCCAGCCCCAGCAGCAGCCCTTGCAGCAGGATTTGACGCAAGGCGGTGCCGTCATTGCGCCCGGCGGCTTGGGCGGCAAAGCCGGTAGTGCCCATGCGCAGAAAGCCCATCATCCAGGCCAGATAGATATACAAGCTGGAGCCGACCGCCACGGCGCCCAATTGGTGGGCGTGCGGCAAATGGCCGATCACCGTACTGTCGACCAGCGCCACCAGCGGCACGGAAATATTCGACAAAATCATCGGCGCAGCCAGCGCCCATACCCGGCGATGGGTAGCGCGGTCGCGCCAGTCGGCTAACAGAAAAGACATGCGGGCTCCTTTGGGGGGCAGCATTGTAGAACACAAAGTCAGCCGCGTAGGCGCTGGTATTTGACCTGCGCAGCCTACGGCAGCTCCTAAAGGCCGGGAGAACCAATTGCCTAATCCTCGGTCAATCTGACCAGTGCGTCTGCCCTTCTGGCAGCGCTGTTATATAGTCGCCCCTTCACTGCCACGACAACGAGTACATCATGTTTAGCAAAGGACTGTTTCTGGCGTGCGCGCTGGCGCTGTTGAGCGCATGCGATTCATCCTCTTCCGCCAAGCCACAGGCGCCGAAGCCAGCCGCCTCTACGCCCGCCACCCAACCAGCACAAGACCCTAAAGTCTTGGCCGAGCGCTATGCCGGGCGCGAGCTGAATGTGGTCGATGTCTCTGAGGTGCAGTTGGACGGTGCCAGCACGCTGTCTGTGAGCTTTTCAGTGCCGCTGGACCCCGAGCAGAACTTTGCCGAAAAACTACACGTGGTGGATGCCAAGACTGGCAAGGTCGATGGCGCGTGGGAGCTGTCGGATAACCTGATGGAACTGCACCTGCGTCATCTAGAGCCACAGCGCAAATTGATCCTCACCGTCGACCCTGGCCTGCGTGCGGTCAACGGTGCAACGTTGCCCGCCGAGTACATCAGCCGCCTAGAAACCCGCGACTTGCAACCCACCGTCGGCTTTGCCAGCCGTGGCAACTTGCTGCCGACCCGGTTGGCCGAAGGGCTGCCGGTCATCGCGCTGAATGTCGACAAAGTTGACGTTGAATTCTTCCGCGTCAAAACCCAATCCTTGCCTGCCTTTCTGAGCCAGTGGGGGCGAAACAGCAGCCTGCAAAGTTACGAAGCCAAAGACCTGCTGAATATGGCAGACCTGGTGTACGGCGGGCGCTTTGACTTGAACCCGGTGCGTAACACCCGCGAAACCCTGATTCTGCCTACCGCGGGCATCAAACCGCTGCAAGAGCCAGGCGTGTATCTGGCGGTGATGAAAGCATCGGGCAGTTACAACTATTCGACTCCGGCCACCTTATTTACCCTCAGTGATATTGGCCTTTCCGTACACCGTTATCAGAAACGTCTGGATGTGTTCACCCAAGCTTTGGAGGGCGGCAGTGCGCTGGCCGATGTCGACCTCGAGTTGCTCGACGGCAAAGGCAAGATGTTGGCCCACGGTAAAACCGATAACGCTGGCCACGCAGAGCTGGCCTTGCCGCCCAAGGCCCAAGTGCTGCTGGCGCGTCAAGGCGAGCAGACCAGCCTGCTGAGGCTAAACACCGCTGCGCTGGACTTGGCCGAGTTCGACATTGGTGGCCCACAAGCGCATCCGTTGCAATTTTTTGTGTTTGGCCCGCGTGATCTGTATCGCCCTGGCGAAACCGTGCTGCTGAATGCCTTATTGCGAGATCGTGACGGTCGGTCAGTCACACCGCAGCCGGTGAGTGTTGAAGTGCGCCGCCCGGATGAGCAAGTCAGCCGCAAGTTTGTCTGGGAGCCGGACACTAGTGGTTTTTATCAGTATTCGTTGCCCCTAGCAGGCGAGGCGCCCACAGGGCGCTGGCAGTTAGTGTTCGATCTGGGGGATGGCAAGCCCCAGTTGTATGAATTTTCGGTTGAAGACTTTTTGCCGGAGCGCATGGCACTTGAGCTCAAAGGCAGTGACCAACCGCTACGGCCCGAGCAAACCGCCGAAATTCAGGTCAACGGTCGTTACCTGTATGGCGCTCCGGCTGCTGGCAATCGCTTGAGCGGTCAAGTGTATGTGCGTCCATTGCGTGAGGCCGTCAGCGCATTACCTGGCTATCAATTTGGCTCCGTGACCGAGCCAGAATTGACCCAAGACCTTGAGCTGGACGAAAGCGTACTGAACGCTGATGGCAAGCAAACCCTCAGTATTGAAAGCCAATGGAGCGAGGCCAAATCACCGCTGCAATTGATCGTGCAAGCCAGCTTGCAGGAGTCCGGCGGGCGGCCGATTACCCGACGTTTAGTGCAGCCGGTTTGGCCTGCTGAGCGTTTGCCGGGCATTCGTGGCTTGTTTAACGGCACCGAGACCGATGGCGATGGGCCGGTCGAGGTTGAACTGTTGGTGGCCGACAATCAGGGCCACAAGCTAGCCGCTGAAAACCTCAAGGTGCGGTTAGTGCGAGAGCGTCGTGACTACTATTGGAACTACTCGGATAACGATGGCTGGAGTTACCACTACAACGAGAAGTTTCTGAACCTTAATGAAGAAACGGTCAGTGTCAAAGCCGGCGAAACCGCTAAGGTCAGCTTCCCGGTGGAGTGGGGGCCGTACCGTGTTGAAGTTGAAGACCCGACTACCGGGTTGATCAGCAGCGTGCGTTTCTGGGCCGGTTATCGCGCTCAAGACAACGCCGAAGGCGGCGCCGTGCGGCCGGATCAGGTCAAGCTGGCGCTGGACAAAGCGGCGTATCTGGAGGGCGACACCGCCAAGGTCACCGTCACTCCGCCCGCGGCGGGCAAAGGCTACTTGCTGGTTGAAGGCAGCGATGGCCCGCTGTGGTGGGAAGAAATCGACGTCCCGGCACAAGGTAAAACCTTCGATATCAAACTCGACCCCAAATGGGCGCGACACGATCTGTATGTCAGCGCGCTGGTGATCCGCCCCGGTGAGCGTAAAACCAACATCACCCCAAAACGTGCGGTCGGCGTGTTGCACTTGCCGCTGGATCGTAGCCAGCGCAAGTTGGCTTTAACCCTCGACGCGCCACAAACAATGCGCCCCAAGCAGCCGTTGACGGTGAAGCTTCACGCTAAAAACGCCGATGGCAGCATTCCTAAACAGGCCCATGTACTGCTCGCGGCGGTGGATGTCGGGGTGCTGAACATTACCGATTACCCTACACCTGACCCGTACGCGAGCCTGTTTGGGCGCAAGGCTTATGGGGCCGACCAACTGGATATTTACGGGCAACTGATTGAAGCCGGACAAGGCCGTTTGGCCAGCTTGGCATTTGGCGGTGACGCGGCCTTGGCCAAGGGGGGTAAGCGCCCAGCGACCAGCGTGAACATCGTCGCGCTGCAAAGCGCACCAGTGACCCTCAATGCGCAGGGTGAAGGTGAAGTCAGCGTCAATATTCCAGACTTTAACGGCGAGCTGCGCTTGATGGCTCAAGCTTGGACCGATGACCGTTACGGCATGGCCGAGGCCAAAACCGTGGTCGCCGCACCGTTGGTGGCCGAATTGGCCGCGCCGCGCTTTTTAGCGGGCGGCGACGAGACTCGGCTGGCGTTGGACCTGTCCAACCTCACCGACAAACCGCAAACCCTTGACGTCAAACTGAACGCTGACGGTCAGCTCACTCTGCTCGGCGATGCCACGCACAGCGTCACGCTTAGCCCCGGCCAGCGCAGCACCTTGCAGGTTCCGGTTAAGGCGTTGGGTGGTTTTGGCACGGGTGTGGTCAAGGTGACGGTCAATGGCTTGAACTTGCCGGGCGAAACCCTTGCGCCGTTCAGTCGCGAATGGACCTTGGGCGTGCGTCCGGCGTATCCGGCGATGCTCAGGCAGTACCGTGCCGTACTCAAAGACCAACCATGGAGCTTGCCTGACGGCGAGTTGCAGGCGTTTGAACCGGCGGGCCGCGAAGCCTTGCTGAGCCTGTCGAGCCGCCCGCCGCTGAACTTGGGCGAGCAGATTCGTGCGCTCAAGGCCTACCCTTATGGATGCTCCGAGCAAACCACCAGCGGCCTGTATCCGGCGCTGTACGCCGATGCGGCGTTGCTTAAGCGCTTGGGGCTTGAAGGGGAACCAGACGCCGATCGCACACGCAAAATTGAACTGGGGATCGAGCGTCTACTGGGCATGCAGCGCTACAACGGTAGCTTTGGCCTGTGGGGCGCTGACGGCCAGGAAGAGTATTGGCTGACAGCCTATATCACCGACTTCTTACTGCGCGCCCGGGACCAAGGCTACGCCGTACCCGCTGACGCGCTTAAAAAAGCTAATGAGCGGCTGCTGCGTTATGTGCAAGAGCGCAACCTGATCGAAGCCGATTACAGTGACAACCTGGAACACACCCGTTTTGCCGTACAGGCGTATGCGGCCTTGGTTCTGGCCCGCAGCCAGCAAGCGCCGCTGGGTGCTTTGCGCAGCCTCTTTGAGCGCCGCAGCGATGCGCGCTCAGGCTTGCCGCTGGTGCAGCTGTCCATTGCGTTGCAAAAGATGGGTGACCAACCCCGCGCAGATCAGGCGTTAGTGGCCGGGTTAGCCGCCACACGTCAGAACGATCAGTGGTTAGGCGATTACGGCAGCCCGTTGCGCGATCAAGCACTGATTTTGGCGTTGTTGGAAGAGAACAACCTGATGAGTGGCCAGCGAGAGCAGCGTCTGTTTGAGTTGTCAGATCTGATGGCTGCCAGCCAATGGTTATCAACTCAAGAACGAAATGCGTTGTTTCTGGCTGGGCGTGATGTGTTGAGCCAGCCTGAAAGCAATTGGTCGGCGCAGCTCAGCAGTGGCGATCAAACCCGCGAACTCAACAACACCCAGTCGGGCCTCAAGCTTGACGGGGCGTTGCTGACGCAGCCCCTGACATTGCGTAACCAAGGCAGCGAGGCGGTGTATCAACAACTGACGGTTTCGGGTTATCCACAGCAGGCTCCGGCGGCGGGCGGCGAGAACATGACCATTCGCCGCGACTACGTGGGCATGAATGGTGAGCCGTTGAACATCAAGGCGCTGAAAAGTGGCGACCTGGTGTTGGTGCACGTGGCCGTGACGGCTAAGCAGCAGGTGCCGGATGCCTTGGTGGTCGATTTATTGCCTGCGGGGCTGGAGTTGGAAAACCAGAACCTTGGGCAAAGTGCCGCCAGCCTTGAAAACGCGAGTACCGAGGTCAAGCAATGGCGCGACGCGATGCAAAACGCCAACGTGCTGCATCAGGAGTACCGTGATGACCGTTACGTGGCGGCGCTGAAACTGGAG
Source organism: Pseudomonas endophytica (assembly GCF_001411475.1). Lineage (GTDB taxonomy): Bacteria > Pseudomonadota > Gammaproteobacteria > Pseudomonadales > Pseudomonadaceae > Aquipseudomonas > Aquipseudomonas endophytica. Next base: position 25,244 of record NZ_LLWH01000195.1, read on the forward strand.
GGCTATGGCACCACGCACTTGCTGTACCTAGCGCGTGCAGTCACGCCGGGCACCTACCGCGTACCGCCGCCGCAAGTGGAGTCGATGTACCGACCTAACTGGCAGGCCGTCGGCGAAACGCCGGGAGAAATGGTGATAAAGGGCCGGTAAAGAGATCACGTATAGGAGCTGGCGAAGCCTGCGATCTTTTGATCTTAAACATCAAAAGATCGCAGCCTGCGGCAGCTCCTACAGGTCACAAACGGTTTAGTTAATGATCCAGCTCAAAACCCACAACCCGAGCAGCAGCCAAATCACGCCGCCGATGATCGAGGCGCGCATGAAGGCGCGTACGGCGTTGTAGAGAAACAGCAGGCCAATTACCAGCACCGCAATGCTGACGATTGAGGTGTCCATACCCAATGCGCGGGCCATGCCGTCAATGAAGTTGCTGCCCGCCTGAGTAATCACATTAAACAAGCCGCTTAGGCTGTCTACGATCCAGCGAACGACAGTGCCTAACCACAGGCCCAGATTTCCAATAAAGCTTTCGACGTGCATGGGTATATCCCGATAAATAAGGTGATTGCTGTGCCAAAGATACCCCTTGGGCAGCCAGACAGGATGCAAAGTTGCGTGACGAGTGAGTGTTAGTGCGTTCAAAAATTAAAAAAATCGTCCTGTGGCCCCTGTGTGGCTTGTTGCTGGCCGTCGCATTGCTATGGCTGGCAGACCGCATCTGGCCCCTGCCTTTGCCCAAGGATGACTTGGCCCGTGTGGTGCTGGCCGAGGATGGCACGCCCTTGTGGCGCTTTGCCGATGCCAATGGCGTGTGGCGTTACCCCGTGCGCAACGAGGATGTATCGCCGTATTACCTTGAGGCGTTGTTGACCTACGAGGACCGTTGGTTTTATCAGCACCCTGGGGTCAATCCGATGGCGCTGGGCCGTGCGGCTTGGCAAAACTTCACCGGCGGGCGGGTGCTGTCGGGCGGTAGCACGCTGTCAATGCAGGTCGCTCGCTTGCTAGACCCGCATGCGCGCACAGTGCCCGGAAAGTTACGCCAGTTGTGGCGCACGGCACAGTTGGAATGGCACCTGTCGAAAGCACAGATCTTGAATCTGTACCTCAATCGCGCACCGTTTGGCGGCACGTTACAAGGCGTGGCCGCGGCCAGTTGGGCGTATCTGGGCAAGTCGCCCCAGCAACTCACACGCTCTGAAGCCGCGCTGTTGGCGGTGTTGCCGCAAGCGCCAAGTCGGCTGCGGCCTGACCGTCATCCCGGGCGTGCACAAGTGGCGCGCGACAAAGTGCTGCGGCGTTTGGCCGCGTATCAAGTTTGGCCGCAAATGGCGGTCGATGAGGCGCTGCAAGAGCCGCTGTTGCTCGCACCGCGACTGGAGCCTAGCCTGGCGCCGTTATTGGCGCGGCGTTTGAACCGCCCGCACAGCCCACCGCTGATTCGCACCACCTTGGACGCCAGCCTGCAACGTCGTCTTGAAGACTTGCTGCTGGGCTGGCGTGCACGACTGCCCGAGCACACCTCGGCGGCGATCATCGTGGTCGAAACGCAAACAATGGCAGTGCGCGCCTATCTGGGGTCGGTGGACATTAACGACGCGCGACGCTTTGGCCATGTCGACATGATCACCGCGCTGCGTTCGCCGGGGTCGACCCTCAAACC
>NZ_LLWH01000196.1 GCF_001411475.1 Pseudomonas endophytica
CCTTGGATAAAGCGTTTCATGGACGATCCCTGCGATGAAATCCTCAGAAATCATAGCAAGGGTTTGCGAAAGCGTTTTTACACACTCTGGGCCAGAAGCGGACGCTAACGTGAGTCCCGAAAAGCATTGATCATGGCAAAAATTTGGTAGAGTTCGAATCTCTCCTTCACCGCCAGATTCAGAAAACACAAACCCCTGATTTTCCTAGAGAAAGTCGGGGGTTTGTGGTTTTTGGCGTCTGAAAAAAAGGTCATATGGGATTGGCGCACTGTTCTGGTGCGAGAAATGCTGTGCGGCAAACGCTGCGTTGGTGATGATCCGACTGCCCTGGACTACGCTGTCAAGGAACCTCGCTCAAGGACGATCCCATGCCAAACAGTTCTGAATCCAACGTCGCCACGGCAGATGCTCTGACATTGCTGCTGCACAACCAACATGCCTTGGCCGCAGCAATTGAGGAGGTCACGAAATGGCTTTCAGGTAATGGCGTAGACGCTGTTGCAGAAAACGCAGTTGCGGCGATGGAAACCTTGGATACGAACGCGCAAACAATCACAGATGCAATTATGCGACTACGGGAACTCTAGGGCTTTGGCCGCCCGCCATTCGCCAAGTGTAAGGTTTCTGACTTGGAGTCATAGGCAGGCTACGTCGAACTTATCTGTAAGAGATATTCTTACGATGATAAATTCAGGACTGCGGGGTCTAAATATAACTCCATTGGAAGAGAGTTTGAACAGATCGGATTAGCGACGCCAATAACTCAGGAGCTAATACACAACGTCCGTTCTCGTCTTGATGCATTGGCAGAGGAGGCTCCGCACATTCCACGGAAGATCCATAAAAAAATCGCCAACCCTGCCCAACTGTCAAACTGGAGCAACTAAAATTTTTATTTAAGGCGAAGAACTGAAGTTCGGTTTGCAATTTCGCACCCTCGAGCGTCCGCTATTGGCCCAGAGTGTGTAAAAACGCTTTCGCAAACCCTTGCTATGATTTCTGAGGATTTCATCGCAGGGATCGTCCATGAAACGCTTTATCCAAGGTGAACATCGAGGCCAAGGAACCTTTCTTCCGGAGAGCCTCGACGATTACGTCACGGATACCAATCCGGTGCGCGTAGTCGACGTCTTTGTCGACGAACTCGACCTGGTCAAACTGGGTTTCGAAGGCGCCATACCTGCTGATACTGGCCGGCCAGCTTACCATCCAGCGATCCTGCTAAAGATCTACATCTACGGCTATCTGAACCGCATTCCATCGAGTCGGCGTCTTGAGCGAGAAGCCCAACGCAACGTCGAGCTGATGTGGCTGACTGGACGTTTGATGCCCGATTTCAAGACCATCGCCAACTTCCGAAAAGACAACAGCAAGGCCATCCGAGGCGTCTGCCGCCAATTCGTGGGGCTGTGCCAGCAGCTGGGATTGTTCGGAGAAAATCTGGTCGCCATCGACGGCAGTAAATTCAAGGCCGTCAACAACCGCGACCGCAATTTCACCAGCGCCAAGCTGAAGCGGCGGATGGAAGAAATTGAATCGAGTATCAATCGGTACCTGACTGCGCTCGACGAAGCCGATCGGCAAGAACCCTCGATCGCTCAGCCCAAGGCTGGTCGTCTGCAAGAGAAAATCGACAAGCTCAAAGCTCAGATGAAAGAGTTACAGGTCATTGAAACTCAGCTCAACGAATCACCGGATAAACAGGTATCACTGACCGATCCAGACGCCCGCTCCATGATGACTCGCGGCACTGGAATCGTCGGTTACAACGTGCAGACAGCGGTCGATACCCAGCACCATTTGATCGTTGCACATGAGGTTACCAACGTCGGTTCCGACCGCGATCAACTCAGCTCGATGGCCAAGCAGGCCCGCGAGGCGATGGCGTCAGATACGTTGTCGGTAGTGGCGGACCGAGGTTACTTCAAAAGCGAACAAATCCTGGCTTGTCACGATGCAGGCATCACCGCCTATGTGCCTAAGCCCATGACCTCTGGAGCCAAGGCTGACGGGCGTTTCAATAACGATGCCTTCGTCTATGACGCGGCAAAAAACGTATACATTTGTCCCGCTGGAGAGGCGTTGATCTGGCGCTTTTCCAGCATTGAAAAAGGCCTGAAGTTGCACCGGTACTGGAGTTCTAATTGCCAGGGATGCGTGCTGAAATCGAAGTGCACACCGAGCAAGCAACGGCGAGTTCGGCGATGGGAGCATGAGGTCGTATTGGAGGAAATGCAGAACAGGCTAAGCAACGCGCCGGAGATGATGCGGATCCGAAAACGTACGGTCGAGCATCCCTTCGGGACACTCAAACAATGGATGGGCGCCACGCATTTCCTGACACGGAAGCTGAACGGAGTAAGCGCCGAGATGAGCTTGAACGTGCTCGCCTATAACTTGAAGCGAGTGATGAAAATCCTTGGTGCTAACGGTTTGATGAAGGCGCTGTCGGCCTGAAAGGGTCTGTATTTTGGCTACACAGCAAGATAGAAGCGGCGCTAGGAGCTCCCAGGCCCTCGTGATGATCCACAGGACTTGTTGCGAGCAATTACCCAGCTAACAACCGTCAGCGCTGCGCGCCGACAGTGCATCAGCGCGTTTTTACACACTCTGGGCCGATTGCTGCCTCTCCGACGGGCGGCTTTCGGCCAAAAGCTGTAATTCGAGCAAGCATTTAGTGAAACCACGCTATCGGTAAACCATCCCCCCGCCGCCGTTAGGATCATTACAACCGACATGTAGATGGCCTTAATAGCCGAAACACTACCCTGATTTCGACTGTCACTGGGCGACTTAGATACTAGCTTGATTGACGCGAGCGGATAGCTCTTCAGCCGACTCCTTGCGCTCGGAGTAGCGATCTACCAAGAACTCAGTCTGGTCGCGCAGCAGTAGAGTGAATTTGACCAGCTCCTCCATCACATCGACGACGCGGTCGTAGTAGGCCGATGGTTTCATGCGTCCGACAGCGTCGAATTCCATGTGGGCCTTGGCCACTGATGACTGGTTCGGAATGGTGAACATACGCATCCAGCGTCCGAGAACGCGTAGTTGATTGACTACGTTGAAGGATTGGGAGCCGCCGCATACCTGCATCACGGCAAGCGTCTTGCCCTGGCTTGGTCGTATCGCTCCAAGAGCCAGTGGAATCCAGTCGATTTGCGCCTTGAATACTGCCGACATAGCGCCATGGCGCTCCGGCGAACACCAGACCTGGCCCTCTGACCACAGCACCAGATCGCGTAGCTCCTGTACCTTTGGGTGGTCTACCGGTGCATCATCGGGCAGCGGTAATCCTGAGGGGTCGAAGATGCGCGTTTCTGCACCGAAGTAATCGAGCAGGCGCGCGGACTCTTCAACCAGTAGGCGGCTGAAAGAGCGTTCACGGGTCGAACCGTAGAGCAGAAGGATTTTCGGCTTGCGCGTGCTGTGGTCGTTGCTTGAACGCAACGGCGCAACCAGCGCCAAGTTGAGGTTGGGAAGATCGGTGGACATGAGGGCTCCGTTCACAGTTTGCCGATGCGATCCAACTCGCGCTTCAGTTCGTCACGAGCCAGGGTAGCGATGGGCAGCTCGAGAAAGGCACGGCATCTCTTCTCTATCTGAGCCAATGTGGCATCGAACGCCGCGTCGACAGTGGCCTCGTCACCGGGCACCTCGGATGGATCTTTCAGGCCCCAGTGAGCTTTTAGCGCTGGCCCGAAATAAACAGGACAAGCCTCGCCAGCAGCTTTGTCACAGACGGTGATGACGATATCGGGAGGATTCGATTCGAACGCATCGTTGCCCTTGCTGCTAAGCCCCTCAATGGAAATTCCTGCGCGCGTCAGAGTGGTGAGGCTGCGGGGCGAGACCTGGCCCTTTGGAAAACTGCCTGCACTTACCGCAACAAAACTCTCAGGTGCGATGTGGTTGAACATCGCCTCTGACAGGATGCTTCGACAGCTGTTGGCCGTACACATGAAAAGCACTCGCATACTTGCTCCTGTCGCCATTGGCGAAATCAAAGGCTCAGGCGCAGGGCCAGTGCCGATAGGGTGATGAACAGAACCGGAAAGGTGAGCAAGGCGCCGACCTTGAAGTAGTAGCCCCAGGTGATACGGATGCCTTTGCGCTGAAGTACGTGAAGCCAAAGCAGTGTGGCCAGGCTGCCAATCGGGGTGATTTTTGGCCCCAGGTCGCACCCGATGACGTTGGCATAGATCATCGCCTCGCGTACCACACCGCTGCTGTCGCTGGCACCGATGGCCAATGCGCCGATAAGCACACTGGGCATGTTGTTCATCACCGATGACAACAGCGCCGATACAAGCCCTGTTCCCAGCGCAGCGGCCCATACGCCGTGTTCGGCGAATAGATTGAGGATGCTTGTCAGGTAGTCTGTCAGGCCTGCATTGCTCAGGCCGTAAACCACCAGGTACATACCGAGAGAGAACACCACGATTTGCCAGGGGGCATCGCGCAATACACGGCGTGTCGAGATTGTGCGGCCTCGCGCAGCGACCGCGAAGAGGATTGCTGCGCACGCTGCTGCAACGGCACTGACTGGAACGCCCATCGGCTCCAATACAAACAGCCCAACCAAAAGAAGCCCCAAGATCCACCACCCGAAGACGAAGGTGGCGTGGTCTCGAATAACGACCTCCGGCGTCTTGAGGTCTGCCAGAGAATAGGTAGCTGGGACGTCACGGCGGAAGTAGAGAAACAGCACCAGTAAAGTCGCCGCGACGCTGGCCGCTGTTACGGGCAGCATAATCGAAGCATATTCGGCAAATCCCAGCTGGAAGAAGTCGGCTGAGACGATGTTCACCAGGTTCGACACCACGAGCGGCAGGCTGGCGGTGTCGGCAATGAAGCCCGCCGCCATGACGAATGCCAGCGTTGCCCCCGGCGAGAAGCGCAGCGCCATCAGCAAAGAAATGACGATGGGGGTGAGGATCAGTGCCGCGCCGTCGTTGGCAAACAAGGCCGACACAGCAGCCCCCAGCAGCACGATGAATGCGAATAGTCGCTGCCCACTACCGTTGGCCCAGCACGCCACGTGCAGCGCTGCCCATTCGAAAAATCCTGCTTCATCGAGCAGCAGGCTAATGATGATGATCGCGATGAAGGTGGCGGTAGCATTCCAGACTACCGCCCAGACAGTGGGAATGTCTGCCAGCGATACAGCGCCTACTGCAAGAGCAAGGATTGCACCGATGCTCGCGCTCCAGCCGACACCAAGCCCTTTGGGCTGCCAGATTACTAGGGTGAGAGTGAAGAGAAATACGGCGGCTGCTATCAGCATGATGGATTCCTTATGCCTTTCAGCAGCAGCTGGCGGCACGCTCAGGGCGACCAACCATCTTCTTCAATCGAGAGGTACTATCCGCCATCCAGGTGACGTTGCCACCTGCCGTAGCAGCGAGCACCTCATTGATCCATAGCGGAAGATCGGGATTGAGTCGGTAGTAGACCCACTGCCCCTGGCGACGATCTAGCAACAGACCGGCACTGCGCAGTTGTGCCAGATGGCGACTGATCTTGGATTGGTTATCTTCGAGGGCGCACATCAGTTCACATACGCAAAGCTCCCCATGCTCGGCAATTAGCAGGGTGGCCCGCGCGCGGGTTTCATCGCCAAGGCATTTGAAGGCTTCAGATGGAGTCAGCATGGCGCGTCTACATATGTGAAAAGTCGAATATACGAATATTCACATATCTAGAATTGATTTGCGAGCACGAGCTTAGCCGGAGGATCAGATAGCCCGGTGGCGTTGCGACTATATGGGTAAATGGCAGCCGCAGAGCAGCAGAGCTGACCTCGCCGTTACAAGGCTGCGCCCCGTCTAAAGCCGCTGAAGGGCTCGGGAAACAACGAGCCCAACAAGTCAGGGTGATTACTTATTACGCCATACGAGCTTCGGGATGACCCGGATGTAAATCAGCTCGCTGACCAACTCTACAAGGGTCTGCGTGATAACAGCGGCAGCGGCAAGTGCCCTCACGTCCTCAGGGAGCGCCAGTGCGAGGGGCAGTACGACAAGAGAGTTACGGGTCGAGGTGCTAAATGTCACTGACCGAGCGGTTGTAGCGGGCAATCGGAAGAACCTGGCAGTTAAGGCTCCGACCACAGGCGCCAACAGCATGAAACCAATGTAAACGGGAATTACGGGCAGCAGATTTTCGATGTCTTGAACCACGTTAGTGATCTGCGAAGCGATCACTACGATCAGCACGGCTGCCATGGCCGGAACCGGCATCCACGCCCATGCGCTGTTCCATCCAGTAACCAGACGTGACCGTTTTGCTGTTGCTGAGGTGACTACAGCCAGTACCAACGGCAGCACAATCAAAACTAGGAAAGCCTCAATGAAAGGCGCGATGGACATGACCACTGCTGATTCGCCACCCAGCATAAACGCGAGGTAAACGGGCAGCAGCACGAGCTGAAGGAGAAGTAGCACGGGCGTCGCTGCCAGCGTCAGCCTGGAGTCTCCTTTCCCGATAAGGGTGAAGACCACAACGTAGTCGATGCAGGGGGTGAGCAGCACCAGTAAAGCGCCGATGAGTAGTGCTGGATGCTCAGCGAGCCCTCTCGTCATGACCCACACCAGCAGAGGGATCAGCACAAAGTTTGCGATCAACAAAGCAGCCATGAAGCGCCGATCACGCAGGCCCTGCCGGATATCGAGAAAAGGGATCTGCAAGAACATCGCGTACATCAGTACGGCGATGGCTGGCGTCACCAGTATGTCTAGACCCTGAGCGGTATGTGGGGCCAGCAGCCCCCCGATGGCTGCGCCGATGACGGCGATGAAATAGATAGGAATTTGATTTTCTTCAAGTAGATCTCTGTACACGCCAAGCCCTTTGCGTCGCGGTTAATTTCAATTGTTTAGGGTAATATCTGTAGCCACTACAGAATCAACAACTGATTGGAGAAACCTGCATGGCAGGCATTGGCGCACTATCCAAATCTACTGGCTGCCATATTGAAACGATTCGGTATTACGAGAAAATCGGGCTGCTACCTCCAGCTCATCGCTCCGCCGGCAAGCATAGGATCTACACGGACATCCACAGATCACATTTGATTTTCATTCGGCAAAACCGAGAGCTAGGTTTTCCGCTTGAAGACATTCGCGAGTTGATCACGCTAGCAGCAGATACCAGCAATCTGTGCGGAGACGCCTTGGCGGTTGTAAAAAAACACCTGGCGGCTATCGAGGTGAAAGTTGCGAACCTTCAGGGTATACGGGCTCAGCTACTCGCTATGTCAGGCACTTGCGAATCAACCTGCCTCGGATCGACGGTATCCACCTGTAATCTCGTCGAAGGGCTATTCGAGCCAGTTGCTGGAGCGCGCACTGGCTGTTGCTAATCGCCAGATGCTCATGTGTGAGGTGACAGTCAGCCAAAGGCGACTGGCCGCTTTTGGCCGAAAGCAATAAGTTCATCGTTACTGGCCTGAGAACGGCTGTAATCAAAAGCTGGAGATTAGGTGGTACCGAAGCTGCGCAAAACCTACCCTGAAGGCCACGGTTTACCGTTTGCCTAAGCACGAATAGCAGTACATTTTGCCATCATTCATAATTTAAATTTTCTTTTACTTACAACGACTTAATAGATTTTACGAGCAAGCATGGGGTGCTAGGGGTCGAGTGTTCGAATCACTCCGTCCCGACCATATAATTCAAGGGGTTGCGAGATTTTATCTCGCGACCCCTTTTTATTTTGAGTGGCTTTTACCCCTACAAAACCACTGGCTCTGGGTGGAATCCTCAGCTGATACAAAGGCCAGAGTTTGTCCCGGAAGGCACAAGCAGCACGTCAATGCTTCCAGTCAGACCTTCCGGCCGAACACAGATTTACGCAGAGCTGTCCGTTCTTGAACAGTTAATCATTGCTCTGAAAATCGCGAACAAGACTCTCGCTTGGACTGATAGGGCTGAGTGCGTAGCCAGAAGTGTTCGAGAGATGTCGAATGGGGTGTGAGTTCGGCGTCGGGTGGTCGCGTGATTCGCGCCTCGGGCATGGAAACCATCAGAGTCGGATTTTCGTTTTCATGTGCTTATAGGCGACACGCTTGGTCGGCTGACGTTCGCATATGGCTTTACCGTACGGAGGAATGAAGCGTATCGTGCTGGCAAAAGGACATGGATAGATATTTGCCTCGCAAGGATGACGTTTCTTCTCTAAGCGCCCATTTCTTCGTTGCATATCCTTAGCATTCTGCTGAAGGATCAGGCATCCAGACATCCCTGAAATAACATCGTTGGAACAAGCGTGCCGGCAAGTCACGCGTTTCTTCCTGCGTGAAGCGCTTGTTAGCGCGTAAAAGATAAATTTGAAGGCTGAAGTGTGGACTTTTCGACATTATTGAAATTGTGGGGCGACGCCAGCACTGCTCAGCTAATAGCTCCGCGTGTAGTCATGGTGGCCGTGGCAGTCTTGTGTCTTTGGTACATCGGAAGATATTTCATCCCATCGTTCGTGTTGAGCAGAAGGCTCAAGTCGCTTACGAGTAGCATTGCTACTATCAAGGCAAAGTCGCCTGATCAGCTTCAAGCAGAGCTGTCGAAAGTATTCAATGCGACAAAACTGAAGCATCTTTGGAAAGAGTATTCAGAGACCCTTCACAATCAGTTCGAATATCACGAAGGCGAGGATCGCCTGGTGCGCTCCCGTGCGACTACTGTCGCGGCGAACTTTTTTACCGGTCAGAGTGTTGTCGATACACCGCTGGCTACTGAATTTTTCAAGCACCTGCCAGGCATCCTGACGGGGGTTGGCATTGTTGGAACCTTCTTCGGCTTGATGCTAGGGTTGCAGCACTTCGATCCAAGCACGCCGGAGCTGGTCAACTCAAGCGTGGACAAGCTCCTGAAGGATGTACTCTTTGCCTTCATCGGTTCATTTCTCTCCATCATGGCGTCGATCATCGTAACTGTCTCGGAAAAGTGGCGATTAGGGCGCTGTTACAAGCACCTTGAATCGCTGAATGAGGCAATCGATAGCCTATTCGACAGCGGAGTTGGCGAGGAATATCTTGCTGCGCTTGTAAGGTCCAGTGCTGAAAACTCGGTCCAGACTCGCCAACTGAAAGACAGCCTCGTCACGGATCTTCGGGAAATGCTGCAAAACCTCGTCGATACACAGGTCCGCGAAAGCCTCAAGTTGGCAGACACATTGTCTACGACCTATCGTGACTCCGGGCAGCTGTTGGCGGATCAGGTCAGCAGTGCCATTGAAAACAGCTTGAAGTCGCCATTGGAAGCGATTGCCGGGGCTGTACAGGCTGCCAGCGGCGATCAATCCGGCCAAGTGCAGAATCTGCTTCAGGATGTTCTGGTGGCATTCATGAACAAGCTGGAAGGCACCTTCGGCCAGCAATTCAACGGCCTGAATGAAATGATGGGCCAGTCTGTCGCTGCCATGCAGTCAATGCAGCAAGGATTCTCCAGCCTCATTCAAGACATGCGCTCGGCCAGCGAAAACTCGAATCAGAGCAGCTCGGCAATGATTGCACAGCTGCTTGCCGACATGCAGACCGGCCAAAGTGCCATGCAGGCTGGCATGAACGAGATGCTGGCAAATCTGCAGTCATCCATTGCCCGCATCGGCACTGAGGGCGAAGACGCTGGCGCGCGCATGGCACAGCAGTTAGAAAAAATGTTCGCCGACAGCGAGGCGCGGCAGCTGGCGATGGCCGAGAGTCTTCAGTCGTTTGTCGAGTCAATCCAAAAAAACATGGGCCAAGGTCAACAAGAAACCATGGCCAAGATTGCAGGCTCTGTAGAAGTGCTCGGCGAGCAGCTTTCTACTGTTTTCAAAAAACTGGAAAGTGGGCGCGAGCAAATGGATCAGTCCACTCGCGTTGCACAGGCAGAACTTCATCACGGCACTCGCGCGCTGGTGGGGGGGCTGGACGAGCAGCTCAAAACGCTGCTGCAGTCTGTCGCGGAACAAAATAAAGCCTCGCGAGACAACGTCAAAGCATTAAGCGCGCAAACCGAACAGCATCTGCAAAGCATGCAACTTGGTGCAGACAAAATGAGAGCCGCAGCTGAGCGCTTTGAAAATGCTGGATTGAGTGTATCGAAGGCCAGTGAATCGACGGCTAGTTTGCTGGGCACTGTTCAGGGGGCTGGTGCCGAGCTTGCTCAGGCCTCACGAGAATTGAACAGCATCGTCGCGGACTATCGCAACAACCGTGAATCGTTGAGCAAAACACTAACCGTTATCGAAGGGGTGGTAGCCAGCGCGCAAGTTGAGGCCAGCGGACGTGCTCAATATCTTCAGGATCTGAAGCAACAATCGGAACGCATGCAGTCGCTCAATCGCGAGGTTCATGAGTACCTGGAAAACATCAGCGGCGTTTTAGGCAATGGTTTCAAAGAGTTTGGCGACGGCATGGACAGGGTACTCCGGCAGACGTTGGGTAGTCTGGATACGGAGCTGGATAAAGCTGTTAAAAGTCTGGCTGGTGGCGTCGATGGAGTGAAGGAAAGCATTGAAGACTTCGGCGACATCATGGAACGAATCAAGCAGTAATGGAGCCTGACATATGTTTGGTAAGCAAATGCCTTCGGTGGCTCGCGCTAAGGATGATGCGGAGAAACCGTTCTGGATCTCTTTTGCAGACTTGATGACCGCCATGATGATTCTGTTTCTCGTCGTGATGGTTGCAGCTTTGAGCTCGGTCACCCAGAGGATCAGTCAGTCAGAGCAGGGCGAAAAACAGCGCAGTCGCGACATTAGTCAGCTCTGCGAGCATTTGCAGCTCAAGGCTAAGCATTCTAATGCAACCATCGTCGTCGACTGCAAAGACAATCGGATCAGTTTCGGTGAGGCGGGACGTTTTGGGCATAACCAGTATTCTTTGAGCGACGAGGGTCAAAGTGCCCTTCAGGGCGTAGTGCCACTCATTCTTGATGCTGCCGATAGCGAAGAAGGGCGGAAGTGGTTCAAGCAGGTTGTTATCGAGGGGTTTACTGATACCGTCGGCTCGTATTTATATAACCTGCACCTGTCCTTACAACGGTCCGAGTGGGTGATGTGTAGCCTGCTTGATAGTCGCAGCCCTTTGCAAATCGGCCTTTCAGCTGAAAGACAACAGCAGATCAGATCGATGTTCCTGGCGGGTGGTGTTTCTTTCAACAACGCAAAGGACACCAACGAGGCAAGCCGCCGAGTTGAACTGAGAATGCAGTTCTACGGTTTGAAGGAGAAAGAGGAAAACCTCAAACCAGAAGTTCCAGTATTCGCCAGCACAGTGTCCGAGAAATGCCAGTTGGCGATGACGCGATGACCAGTGCATTAGCCAAGCTGTCGTCAGCTATAGCGCTCAGGCTCGATGCCCGTAGAATCGCGATCAGTTCTGAACCGTTGGCTCGCTTTCCTCGAATGGAAGCTGCCAGTGCCGATTTATACGACCGGTTTGAGCGGGCAGAGAAAGCATTGCCACCGCCTCAGGAAAAACGTAGAGCCGCCATCAATAAATTCAGGAATGTCCTGCCTCTGTCGTCCTCCGAATGGCGCATGGTCTTCGCCGGTCTCGCCGATAAAGTCGAGAGTGTGGGCCCCATTCTTGAAGACGAGCGACTTTATGGTCGAGTCCATATCGAGGTCAGTCAGCGGATCGAAAAACGGCGCCTGAGCCGCCGCGATTGGCTGGCGCTTTGTTTCAGCTACTTCGGTTACGAGTCCGATAAGCCCGACACGAATCCGGTCTGGTGCTTGTTGCAAGGCGACATCCGCAATGGTTTCGCTTGTGTAAAGGCGCAACAGACTCGTGAAAAAGAATGGATCCGTATCGTCCAGTATCATAAGCAGCTGTTTTCCGAACAGGCTGGGGTGACGCTTGGCGAGCAGATGTTCAACGGCGAGATCAGTGATCTCTCGGTGCTGCAAACAATCGCGCAGATACCTGACAGCAGTTGGTTATGGCACCGGATATTTAACGTATTGCTGTCTCGAATCTTTAATTTGGAAGACGACGAGTTCTCGAAAAGATTCCCCGACTTCATTGAGATCGGGCGTCAGCATCCGACATACATGAATGCGCTCCTCAGCGCCTGCCTGACGCGTTATCACGCAGCGTCGTATCGGGAAAAACCGTCGTCCCTTCTCAAACAGAGTGCTTTGGATAACTGGGGCAGCCCACAAATTCGCTCCAGGCAAAATAGCTGGCTTCAGTACGTGGAGAAAGACGTTTGTGCGATGGTGGTCGCGTGGTTTGCTAAAGAAGACCTTGAGCACTTCTTCAATCTCCTCAAAGGCGATAGGGATGTAGATCAGGCACGCCTGTTCTATTGGCTACGTTTCGCGGATCAGATGAGCTATACACGGATTGTGTTGGGTGCAGACGCCAAAACGGATGCCGGGTCTGACTTTGTTGATTTTCGGCGAAAAAACAATGGCCGTTTGAGCTACCTGGCGGGCAGTAAATCAAGCAACAACGCAGTCATTATGCAAATTGCAAATTATCTGTTCGTCGAGTTTTCGGAGAAAGGCAACGCTTGTTACGTCTACAAAGCCGACAGCGCACCGTTCAACCCGGACCAGATTTATCTGGATCTTAACTCGGAGTTGAAACAGAAAAATAAATCAGCCGTAAAACCCATGGGACATATGGCTATGCCATCAAGGCCAAACCATGTTAGCGGATGGCTGGCAAAATTTGACGAGACTCTTGCAGAACTCGGTATCCGGGCTGATGGGCACATTGATAGTCGAGGTGATCACCCATTCAGGTCGCCACCCAAAACTATTGCTTTCGAAGCGCAGTTGGCGGAAGCGTTGAAGGGGATTTCTCATAGGGTGTATGACTCCCGCGCCAAAGGCGGAGCCTTACAAGTGCAACTTGAAAGTCATGAGCCAGCGGCCATGGCTTCTCTGCAGCGCCTCGGCTTCAAGCCCGTCAACAATCAGCCACTGAAATTCTGGAGGCAGTAATGCTCAAGCGTTTTCTATCTGGAAAAGGCCTGCTGCCGAAGTCCGGTGAGTTCAATAATTTGCCACTATACTCGATAGAGGAGCAGGGATTGTGCTTCCCGCTGAGCCTTGCCGACAGTACTGAGTTTTGGTCACTTGTAGGTTACCTCGATCAGCTCGAAGAGGAAGAGTTCGTATCCCAACTCAGTGATCGCTGGCTACTGCCGTGGGACGAGCTTTATCGACTTTTGAATGAGGAAGGGCACGTCAGCAGCGTACCGTTACTCGGATTGCCAAAGCAGTCGAATTTGACGCCGCAGCTCACTAGCCAAGGCAGTCTTGCTTCGAACGATTTCAAGGTATCAATAGGTGCTTGGCGCGATAGCGAATCCGCGGCGACAGTGCAAACCAAACGTGCGGGCGCTGTCCTCACGCATGGCGATAAAATCGAGCTGCTGCCTGAGGCAACTTACCAATTGGTGAGTGCTGTTCGGCAACTCCATTTATCGCAACAAGAAAGCCCTGGCGAACTTACCAACCAGATCGGCTGGGCCAGCGTCCGCAAGCTGGCCCGCAAGGCTGGCGCAGGCATGGACGGTTTTCTCGACAAAACCGTTGTGGTCAGGCCCGAAAACCTTCGTCTCCATCCACGTAAATCGAGCGTAGGCAATACGCCTGTCATCGAGCTGGAACCTACATTCGACGGGCAGCCTGAAAATTGGTTGGAAAATTTCGATGCCCACAAACAAGTGCAGGATCGTTACCGGGTCATCGGGGCTGACGGATCTCTGACCCATGTGCTGATCGAGCCGGAAGTAAAATCGGTACTAGATTATGTGCGTTCACTGCACGGACGCCGGGTGGCGGGCGACGATGCGCTTTCATTCATTCGCAATCCCTATAGCGCTTTGGGTGATAGTGCCAGTCAGGTGTTGGACGCTGACACCTACGAGAGCGACTTGGCGGACGCTGGTATCTTCTTTCACCATTTTCATCTTGAGCCCGAGCTAAACGATACAGGTCTACGCATTCAGCGCATTAACCTGACCCTTGAGCCCATTTCACCAACACCGCAAGTATCGATAGAACTGCCGTTCAACGAAGCCCATAAGTTTGCTCCCTTCGTGCATGAACTTCAGTTGAAGCTGGCTGCAGGCATGCCGGCGGGCTTCTGGCAGGGTTACGAGCTTGAATTAAGCGACTTCGATTTGCGTCAATTGGCAGGCATCAGTGAGTTGCTTAGACGCTGGCAGAACGAAGCGGCTGGCGCGGAGTTCGACGCAGTGTTGGATTTGTCGCTGTATGGCGATCGTGTCACTGGCATCGGCGAAGCAGAGCGCATCACGTCACCTTTCCTGGTCAAGGAGGCGACAGAAAACTGGTTGCCTAAAGACCTCGCGGATTTGGGCTCCGACGCCGAAATCCTCGGGCGCTGGGATCCGTCGGATCGGGCTCAGTTTGATGAGTTCGAGCAACGGCTGGGCGAGGCTCGCGCGGCAGGTGATGATACGGTACTGATGCCACTCTCCGACACGCCGCTTTCCATCGCGGCGGCAGAGCAGCTGTTTGATGCCTGGTCCAAAAAGATATCCACACCCGAGACCAAGATTTCGAGTTTTGAAGAAAAAGTAGGTCGAGCGGTACTTCAAATTGGTCATAACATCGACGAGCCAACGTACGTTCAAGTACGTCAGGAAGCCCTACGAGCAGCCCTCGATGCCCAGCCTGAGCTGCCGAGCCTGCTAAGACCCGAAGTCATCTTGAGAGAACATCAGTTACAGGGCATTGCATGGCTTCAACATCTCTTCCGGCTTTCGCCGACAGACGTCTCAGGTTGCTTGCTCGCCGATGACATGGGCCTGGGCAAAACCATTCAACTGCTGACGTTTCTGGTTTGGTACCTGGAGCAAAATCCTCAAGACAAGCCGACCTTGATCGTTGCGCCGGTTTCATTGCTCGATAACTGGGAGCGAGAGCTGCACCGCTTCTTCTTTGCTGAC
Organism: Pseudomonas endophytica; assembly: GCF_001411475.1. Lineage (GTDB taxonomy): Bacteria > Pseudomonadota > Gammaproteobacteria > Pseudomonadales > Pseudomonadaceae > Aquipseudomonas > Aquipseudomonas endophytica. Next base: position 14,919 of record NZ_LLWH01000196.1, read on the forward strand.
GCACTCCCAGTCCTGAAGCTTTACGGCTCGGCTTTGAGCGCGGTGAAGTTCAAGAAAGATGAGATTCCTGCCGACTTGAAGGCTAAGGGTATCAAGAACCTACTTCGTCCGGGCTGGGTTGGCGGTGCACGCATCGTACTGACCACCTACGAAACGCTTCGTGACCAAGAGTTCTCCCTCGCTCGCCAGCAATGGTCGATCGTCGTGTGCGACGAAGCTCAGAAACTGAAGAACCCTGCCGCTCTGGTGACTCAGGCAATTAAGGCTGTTCCGGCTCGATTCCGGGTAGCTTGCACCGGGACGCCAGTGGAAAACTCCCTGATTGATCTTTGGTGCCTGTTCGACTTCATCCAGCCAGGCTTCCTTGGCGGGTTGAACCAGTTTGGTCGCGAGTACCAGCGACCCATCGAAGCTGCACTTGAGCGAGACACCGTTGCCCTGGAACGCTTGCGTGGGCTGATTGAGCCGCAAACCCTGCGCCGCACAAAACAGGATATCGCCAAAGACCTGCCCGCGAAAATCGAAGACAAGGGTTGCCGTTCATTGTCGATGCACGCCCTACAGCGAAATCTTTACCTCTCGGAAATTTCGGCCTATAGCCAGAAGCAACAGATCGAAGAACAGCTTGATCAGAAAACCTCCGGCATGCTCGGCCTGCTGCATAAGCTCAAACTCATCTGTGCTCACCCCTACAGTGTTCAGCCGGACAAACGCCTGCGTGACAACTCGCCGAAGCTGCGCTGGCTGCTCGATACCCTTGAGTCCATCAAAAAGGCAGGGAAGGGTGACAAAGTCATTCTCTTTACCGAACTGCGTGATATCCAGCGTGAACTCCAACACGCCATTCAGGAGTATTTCGGATTCCGCGCAACCGTGATCAACGGCGACACCAGCACCAGCAGCCAGAGCGCGAACAGCCGACAAAAACTGATCGACCAGTTCCAGGATCAGCCGGGCTTCTCTGTGATCATCCTCTCGACTATTGCAGTTGGCTTTGGCGTCAACGTTCAGGCTGCCAACCACGTCATCCACTTCACCCGATGCTGGAACCCGGCCAAGGAAGATCAAGCCACTGATCGTGCGTATCGTATTGGACAGGAGAAGGATGTTTACGTGTATTACCCAACAGTGCGGGATGCGGCGATGCCAACGTTTGAAGCGACGCTGGATGAGTTGTTGAGCAAGAGACGGGCGTTGGCGAGGGATATGTTGAGCGGCTCGGGGGAAATTCAAGCCAGTGATTTCGAACGAGTGCTCGGGGTCTGTTGAGGCAAAATGAGCGGCAAGGATTACCGCTCACTGTTTAGGTTAGGTGTTGGCCGCACTTTCCACCGGAAGTGTTGCCAACTCGCTTTCCATCTCTTCATCGTCTCCCACAGCTGATGCTGGTAGACGCTTGGAGACCGTGACGCCCAAAGCGACGAACTTGTCCACGGTCTTGGTCAGGCTTCCGTGATCCCCTTTCAGCGTATTGACGCTGTCTGAGTAGCTTTTCTGCACCGTAGCGATCTGATTACCGAGCTTGTCCATTTTATCCACGAAGATTCGCAACTTGTCGTAGACCTTGCTCGCCATTGTTGCGAGTTGCAGCGTGCTGCTGTTTTGACGTTGGATGCTCCACAGATTCGATACGACCCTCAGAACTGGCAGCAGTGTGGTGGCGGTAATTATCGCAATACGTTTTTCATATGCAGCCTGGAATACCCCCGGACTGTGCTCAGCCGCGACCAAATACGCGGGCTCAACCGGCATGAATAAAAACACAAAGTCAGGAGAGTTGATGCCGTTAAGGTCGGTGTATTTCTTATCGGACAATCCGTTGATGTGGTTCTTCAACGCCAGAACGTGTGCGGACAGGGCTTTGGTGCGATCTTCGTCGGTTTCGGCGGAAACGTACTCCGTGTAGGCCACCAGCGACATCTTGCTGTCAATGATGATGTGTTTACCTTCGGGTAAATTGACCACGAAGTCTGGTCGATTGTTTCCTGCATCGTCGTTCTTGAAGTTCGCCTCGCGGTGGTACTCGAACCCTTTACGCAGCCCTGCCTGCTCGAGCAGCATCTCTACCTTTTGCTCGCCCCAGGTGCCTTGAAGTTTTTTGTCACCTTTAAGCGCTTTGGTAAGATTTGACGCCTCGGTTGTGATCTGGACGTTCAATTCCATCAGCTTGACCAGCTCGCTTTTCATCGAGCTTTGGCCTTGCACGGTATCGGAGTGAACCTGATCCACTCGCTGACGGAATGATTCGAGCTGGTCCTTGAACGGTTTTAGCAGAGTGTCCAGCCCTTGGCGGCTTTGCTCAGAGAAGCTCTGCTGTTTGCTGTCGAAAATCTGATTTGCAAGGTTCTGAAACTCCTGCTTGAGTTGAACCTTGTTATCTTCCAACAGCTGCAGTTTCTCTGTAGCTGAGTGCTGGTCGCGCTGGTGGCGCATATTTATTTCGGCAAGACTCTGCTTCGCAAGGCTGAGTTCATCTCGCGTATCGCCTAGTTCTTTGTCTCGTTGGGCCAATGTGTTGCGCAGCGTGTCCAATTGGTCCTTTTGTTCTGCTGCCTGCCCCAATTGTTCGCGCTGCTTTTTGAATTCTTCCTGGGTATTGTCGAGACGACTTTGGAGGTCCTTATTGGCGGTTTTTACCTCCAGGAGCTGATGCGCTTGTTCCGCGCTTTGACCTAGATGCTCACCTTGTTTTTGCAGTTGTAGTTGAGCTGCTTCAAAACGCGCTTGCTGCTGCTTCAGCGCCTGCTTCAACTCATCCAACTGCCGAGTCTGCTCCTGGCCTTGCCCAAGCTCTTGTTTTAATTCGCCGAGCTGTAGCCGGAGTTGGTTCGTTTCCACGCTGTGTTTTTCAGTGAGGGCGGCGGCCTCTGCAAGTTGCTGCACTTTATCGAGCGTGCGTTGCTTCTCGGCCTCCAGCGAAGTCTTGAACTCGCTGAGCTGAATGCTGAGCTGCTTCTCGATCTCTCGATGGTTCGCCAATGCTTCACTGGCCAGTTTCAGCTCATTTTGATGTTCCGATTGCTCATGGAGCATTTGCTGCTCACGTTGCCGAGAAAGCGCAACATCGTTCAGCAATTGCTGGTGTTCAGCTTGATGACTGGATTGTATTTCGGAGAATTGTTGAGCCAGCTTGCCTGCCGCGATACGGCTATTGATCCAGAAACCGATCCCCAGAAACAGCAAGCTGAAGAGTCCGATCAGGGCCGGAATGAAATATTGTTGTGCCATCGGTACGTCCTTTTATCGCTGGGGTGGATTGCAAAATGATGGCACGGAGCTGGTCGACTGAGAACTGTTAAATATCGACCTGGTTTTAATCGAAGGTCAGCTTCTCGGAGATTTCGATGTTTAAGTGTTAGCCGGTGGGCCACGATACTCGATTAAAAACAAATCATTCCGTGCCGGCCGGTAAATAGGCCCAGATTAAGCAAAGCGGAGCCGGCGGTGATCACTCATCATCAGCCCTGCGGGGAAGCATCGCAGTGTTTTCTGCGTCTAGCATCGGATCAATGCGGCGCAGTTTCTTCCGCTTATTTTTCCAGAGAATGGCTCTGTGCAAAAAGAATTGCGGTCGAGATATCGAGCGATATGGAAGCAAACGACTTCATCAGCAAGGATTGCGGCAGTGCCCAATCCCACTTTTCGCGCAGCATGTTTTCCACCTCCGGAAGTATCGAGTCTAAATCAGCAGCATCCAGGCTTCCGACTTCCTTCAGTGCCATTTGGGTTCGACCGATGTCGGCGTCAACCTCAATGGTAAGGCCTGTGTTATCACAAGAAAGGCCGACATGGTTGAGTAACAACCGCAGTGCATCGTTGGCATGATCACCTAGCCAGCTCATCAGATAACACTTACCGCCCGACTCAACTATGTAGCGCTTACCAAGGCCCAGCGAAACAAATGTCTTTCGAGCCTCGTCGAGAAGCTCTTGAGCCCCTTGATCAATAAAGGGGCAGGGGATTGTGTCTGCCAAGACGGCTCGCATTTCTTGGCGTACGTTGTCATGCACCATCGCACCCAGACCATCGAACTGAGGAGGGGCACCACCGCGTGCTGCTGAAACGATGATGACTTTGGCCTGGAGATCAACATCACGAACCTGCCACCTCCGGCCTCCGAAAATAATGCGCTGATCCTTGGTCAGTGGACGGCTTACCGGCACAGATCCCAGTGCCTTACCATCGCATATAAGGCGAAATTCTTCGTCGCTGGTGAATGCGCTGTAGAACTCATAGTGGTTGATTAATCGCTCTCCAACCGTCCCAGGAAGAAGCAACCCTGAGCTGTCCTGAACAATGAGCTCGTGCTCGCCGAGCGCCTTGAGCAACTTCACAAAGTCTGGTTTCTCAACTTTTGGAAATGCTCCCTCAGCAATCAAACTTTTCCAGAGATCTGCAGCAGATGCACCGCCGCACTGGGCAATCACTGAAAGACATTGTTGAACGAGGGTGGACGCGTGAATGCCTTGAGCCCTGGGAGGTTCAAACCACCCCTCGGCCAGCAGTCGAACCATGGCAATGGTTTGAACCAAGCCTTGGCGCAGTTGATCCGAGAGGCTCGATCCATCTTTGAGTGGCGACTCCTTGCAGTAAACGCGCAGCGTTGCTTTTTCTCCTGGGCGCCTTCCCGATCGCCCTAGACGTTGTCGCAGACTCGCCACCGATGGTGGGGCACCAATCTGCACGACTGTTTTGATGCTGCCGATGTCTATACCGAGCTCAAGCGTCGTGGTGCAAATCGCGGATGCTGCATGAGTCCCTGCCTTGAGAGCATGCTCTGCTTGCTCACGTAAGTCCTTCGAAAGGCTACCGTGATGAGGCCAGAATTCGTTAGGCGCGCCGTCTTTCTCGCAGCGCCGTCGCAGTTGATCTGCGTACCATTCAACCTGAGACCGGCTGTTTGGGAAAATTAGGTTATTACTGCCGCGTAACACCTTGTAAAGATGATCAGCGATCGCGAAGTCTGGGCTTGCCTCGTTCTCTGTCTCGTCTTCATTTCCCTCTCGCTCAGAAAGCTTTATGGGCTTCTTCTTGAGCTCGCTTATGGGTGGCTGAATGTAACCACGAACTTGCACCTGGAGAGTCTGGTTGGAGCTTTTTGATTCAATGACGGTAACGCCATCGGCATTTCCCGGACGCAAAAATTCCGACGCCATCTTCATGTCGCCGAGGGTGGCTGAGAGCCCGACTCTAGGGAGACGGTGCCCGGCAACAAGTTCTACCCGATGCATCAGTGACTGAAGTTGCTTGCCTCGTTCGCTACCGATGAACGCATGCAGCTCATCCACGACGATATAGCGCAGGTGCTGGAACACCCCGCCAAGACTAGAACCGCGGTTGACGAACAGGGCTTCAAGGGATTCAGGAGTGATCAGAAGCACCCCCTCAGGGGACTTCAAAAAACGATGTTTTTTGCTTGAGGAGATGTCCCCGTGCCAAGCCACTACGGGAATCTCAAGCTGCTCACAAAGACGGCTTAACCTGTCCCACTGGTCGTTGATCAGGGCCTTGAGCGGGCTGATATACAGCACCGAACCGGGTGGGTCATCATGATTCAGCAGATTGGTGAGGATGGGAAGAAAAGCAGCCTCGGTTTTGCCTGCCGCTGTTGCTGCGGCGATGATGACATCCTGATCGGCATCCACCAGCACAGGTACTGCCCATTCCTGGGCGTCGCGCAAAGAAGTCCAGCCTTCCGCCCAAATCCATCGCTGGACTCGGGACTCAAGTTGATCGAAACCCGATGACTCAGAGTGTGAAGGTGGCAAGTTCATCATCCGCATCGACTTTGGTATCGTCTTCGCCGCCTGAGTCCCTGGCGACCTCGACAGCTCCAAGCAGCGTCCGCCAATCGGCGCCTGGGTTTTGCTCCAGGATGGCTAGCAGGTTGATGAACGCTGTGATCGTGGTGCGCGGCGTACGGAAGTAGGATTCCCCCAAGCGCTGATTACAATGCGCCATAAACAGTGGGAGCGCCTCGTCAGGCAGTAAGTACTTTTCAGCATCTCCGCCAGCGTATACGTGACGAAGTTTCTGAAGCAGTACGTAGAAGTCTTCCGGGGTCAGGCTGGTCAGGCGAATGACCGGCCCCGACAGATCCACCAATCCTGATTTCGCAAACGAGTTCTCGGCCAATCGAGATTGCAGGGCAGGGTAGCTGAATAGCCCCCGACGAGTGTCCATCAAAAACTCAGGCGTGCCACCTAAAACGAAACCAAGCCCTTCGGACGATCCCTGCAGAGAGTCGTTGAGAATACGGAGGATCTGTTCGTAATTGGTATTACGAGCTTGGGTATTGGCCAGTTTGTAGAGGTTGACCAGTTCGTCGAGGCAGATCATCAGACCGCCAAAACCTGCAAGTCTGAAGAATCTCGACAAGAGCTTGAGCTGATCGTAGACGGAGGCATCATCAATGATGGTTCGTACGCCCAACGCTGCTCGGGCATCAGTCTTAGTGGTGAACTCTCCACGCAACCAACGGATGGCGTCGGCCTTGAGCTGCTCGTTGCCTTCTTCGAAACCTCGGCAATAGGCGGCAATCACCTCCGCAAAATCATACCCGTTGACCATCTCGGTCAGCTCGGCCAAGTGAGCACGAATAACAGTCTCGCTGTCCGTACCCGCCGCCTTGGCTTCGGTTTTGGCCTGGGAGATGAATTTCTCAACAATGCCTTGCATAGCCCCACCGTCGGGCTTCGTACGCGTCGACATGTTTTTAGCCAACTCGGAGTAAAGCGAACGTGCTTGTCCACCCGTGGCATGTAATCTGCGATCTGGGTTCAAGTCGGCATGCATGGTGACAAGCTTGCGCTCCATGGCAATGGCTCGTACCAGGTTCAGAAAGAACGTCTTGCCCGCACCGTACTCGCCAATGACGACTCGAAATGCCGATCCACTTTCAACCAGGCGATTGACGTCCTTGATCAGTGCATCTAGTTCGCCTACCCGGCCAACCTGAATCAGGTGTTGGCCTACGCGAGGAACGACGCCTGCGCGTAGCGACTGGATGACCGCATCGCGATCCTTGGCTCTGATAGTGCTCATAGGGCTAACTCTTCCAGAATGTCTGTATTGATCTCGACAGGGTCATCACCCTCAGTGACGGGCATGTCGAAACGTTCAAAAGCCATGTCGTTAATTTGTTCCAGGGCACCATCGAGCATCAGTTCCATGTCGCTGGCGGCAGCTTCAAGTTCGGAGCGGCTCCACTCAGTGCGTGAGATCAGCAACCGAAGGAATGCAGAGTGTTCTAAATCGAGACCATCAATATCTGCACTCGATTCTTGTACCGATTCTGCCACATCGACCAACTGTTCCGATTCGTCAACCTGGTCATCAGTGAAGACTTTGGCAAGGAGGGCGGAGACCTCTGCGGTTTCTCGTTGCAGTTCTGCAATGCGCTCGTGATCAAGCACGAACCCTTGATTCGCAGTGGCGGTGACCGGGGTACCAGGCTCGGAACGAGGAATGCCGGCTTTTGGTTTTACGGAGGCAATACTCGCTCCAGATGCAGCACCGTGGAGATCGCTGTACAGCAACTGACTGTCTAGCTGCAGGGCCTTGTAAACGCGCTCAAGAAGTTTCACTTCCAATGGGCTGACGATGCCATCAGCTTGCGCCAGATGGGCCAGGAAGCTGGCAATCGTGCGTTTGGCTTCGACCGTTAGTGGGTCGAGTTTTTTCTTCAGGCTGGCCAGCGTTGGTGGTTGCTGAATCTGGATTCGCAGGTGTGCTTTAAGGCGTTTGCGATGGGCGACACTCAGGTGATTCCAGGAGTCGATGTGTTGAGCAAGCAGGGTAACTTCCTCAGTGGAGGTATCACCATCGGCAGAAGCCACAGCACTAGCAAGGTCGAGCGTCACCGAAGCAGCATTGTAAGCTGCAGAAGCTCGCAGTGACCCGTCTTCTGGTTGAGTCACGAACAGCGCGATTTGATCCTCTGCCTTCGGTGTCTTACTGCCAGCCAGTACGTCGGGTTCAATACCGATGTGAAGCGATTCCAGTGCGCGTGCAAGTGCAAGTACTTTGTCGCGGGACAGGGCGCCGGCGCTCTTGAACCGGCCTGCGAGTTCGCCAAAGCTCATGACAATCAGGTCGTCGCCAATTCTGAGTTGAAGCTCGTCCAATTCTGTACGGGCTGCCGTCGGCCAGAGAGCGACGGGAAGCTGCAGAAGACCTTCGAGAGCTTCTGCGCTATCAGGGTTGCGGCCCAAATATCGGCTGTAGGGTTCAAGCTCGGTAGTGCATAGCTCAACCAGCAACTGCATGCTTTTTCGTGTGCCTGACGTGGCCAGGACATCAGGAAGGTCACCCAAGCTAAGCGTGGGCGCCATTAAGACCGCGGAGGCCGGCCGATAGCTGGTTTTAAGCTTGGTCTTGTTCTGCGCCAGGCTAAGACCCTTAGGATGGGCGCTTGTGTACTTAAGCTTGAACAGTCTCGAAAAGACATCCTTACAGCGGGTCACGGGCGTGCGTTTGCTGATGTTGGGGTCAGCTAGCGTCCAGGCTAATGCCCAATCGGCATCAAGGGGGCGCTTGTTGGAGGCGAATTGCCCCAGACCTACGCGCAGTGGCAGTGGCATCTCGTAGCTATAAGCGACAACGTTGGGAGGTGGGCCAAGGTAAAGGTCTGGATCGATCTTGGTGTTGCTCAGGTAATCCAGAAAACCTTCCGCATATCCCCTGAACGACCTATTTTCCCCATAGATACTCAATAGGCGCTGGACCTCTTCGACGATCAAAGGAAGCTCAGCCTTGACGCCCGGGTCACTCACTGCGTCAACGAGTACTCGACGCTCTAAACCATAGAAATACAAAAAGACGTAGCCGGTGTCTGCCAGTGGGTAACGACGACCACCCTCCAGCCATTGAAGGTATCCACGGCGAGCCTCTGACGTGATGGAGTGAAAACTGGGCCAATAGGACATCAGCCGTTCTTCTAGATCGACGTGTGTCTTTGCAATACGGAGCTTGGGGTTTATCAGTGAGGGTTCTTCGGCATCGTGCCGGCCACCTAGCACGCTGCCCATATAGAACATGCCACCGGGAATTGAAAAACCGGAAACGGTGACAGATTCACCTGCTGGCACCCAGAGAACGTCAGGTTTTTGCGTGCTCGCATTTGGAATTTTGAAGGACTTTGAAGATGCTGAGCCGAGTTGGACAGTGTAAAAATCAGAGGTTTCCTCTGTGCCCATATGGCTCCCTGAAACCTCACGCATAGAGAAAGTGAGGCCTGATCGTTGATGCTCTCGCAGATGTTCCGTCTCCGAAATGGCCACTGACAATTGCTCGGCATGTCGCCTTGAGCGACGAACCAGCAGCCAAAAAAGCGGGGCAATGCAAGCAATAACACCAATGGCGATCCAAGCATTTTTCGGGATCGATGCGACTGCGCCGAAGGCCAGAGCGAAAATGATCAGGATGCCGTTACTTGTGGAGTTTTTTGCCTTCTTCCTTGCCATGAGTCGTTTGAACCTTGAAAATGGGTGCTGGCGCAATGGCAGTATCCGATAATTGCCCTACGAGAACCATGGGGTGAGGAACGCTATTGATCGGAAAATTTCGCTTGCGCACGAATAGCTACAATCATCAGAAGTAGCTTTTCAGCAGTAAGCGCGCACGCTCCATTGGCCGATTGAGATCGATGCGCATTTGAATGACTTTTTCAATGGATATCCCGGCAATTTGGCGCATTCGCTATACCTCAGTAGCGGAACCACTGGGCGAACGAGTCCATTTTTTAGTTCAGCCAAATTGCGTACCTCAGCGAAAGTGGCTGAACAGGCAACAGCTTGATGACGTCCTCGCACTGGTCGCCGGAGCTGGCATACGGCGCCCTCGAAAAAGTCGTAGATTGTGTTGTAGCTTGCGCTGGCAAGTAGCCTGAGGACCATCAAGCTGTGTTTTGGATCGGGTTCCTGAAACTGAGTCTTAAAAGTAAGAGCAGGCGCTGAATGCCCCTGAGGTTTAAGTATTCAAGCGGCCAGCCGATAGATTCCTAATAGGAAAGTTGACTAACAGCGGTCACGTAGCCGCGCTAGGTGAACCCAGAGCAAAAGGGATTCGTGTGATGCAAGTCTGCAGTTTTTCGCCAGCGGTGACCTGGCCACCCTCGTGTACCCCCCCAGCATCCGTTCCCATACTCAGCACTCTACTGGTCATCTGTACTCAGAGCTCTCTTAGCCCTGCCTGAGTCTCCAGTAAAAAGTGGCTTGCTTTCAGGGCCGCCAAGCGGCGGCAACATCGACGATCGAAAAAGGAAACGATAGTGACCCTGCAGTCCCCCGAAGTCCTGCTTGAAAGCCTGAACAATGCACTGCGCCACCTCCGCGGTGCCTGCACTGATCTGGGCAATGAAGAAATCGACGATAAGCTACTGGAAGTCATGCGCCGGCTGTTGCTTGCTCAGGTGCTAGGCGACACTTGGGTAGTTGCAGTTGGCGGCTCTCAAGGGGCGGGCAAGACGACGTTGATGGCATGTTTGTATGGCTTGCTCGAAGCCGAAGATAAATGGCTTGAGGGCAACGAGGGCCGGGGTGAGAAAATGCCTGTGTTGGTTCTGGAGCAGGAAGGCTTGCAACAGGTACAGGGTTTTGTGCGCCGTTTGTTGAAAGACGAGGGAGCTAGCAGTTTCACGCTTCAGGATGTTCCGGTCGAGGTCGCCGAATTTCATCGAGTAATCAGCGATCCCGCCACCGGTGATTTACTGCCCATGCTACGTGTGCCGCGTCGGTATTTCAAGCGCGACAACCAAGCTTGGTTGCTACTGCCCGGTTATGAGAAACAGGACCGTGATAACCGTGCCTGGCAGGAACTGATGCGTCAGGCCATGGTGGCGGCAGGTGGCTGTATTGTGGTAACCGATAAAACTCGAATGGCTAATCAACAACAAGTCGAGATCGTCAAAGACATGCTTGGCGGCGAACTGTCGGGTGTTCGGCCCTATGTGGCGATTACCAAAACTGAAGACAGCCGCGATGACTTAGCCGAGCGCCAGCAGCTACGCAACAGTGCGCAAACAACGTTTCAGGTATCGGCCGAGGCCGCTGAGCGTCACATCATCCTGACTGGTACCGACGACCCCGCATATATCGAGCACTGGATGCCTCACATGGAGCGCGCGATCCACGACCTAAACTTCACCGGTCAGGCCAACCGTCATTTGCAAATGAGCGATCTCTCCAATCTGGTCGGTAAGGACCTGACACGGGTGTTAAGCCTGATCCGTAGTAAGTCGCAATTGTATTTTAGCGCCGACGAAAGCACAGAAGGTGCGCAGGTGTTGCAAGCGGTACTGGAAGAGTTCGATGACGCAGCGCAGGACCTGCGGGATACTCATCTGAAACTGGTAAGTGAGTTGGTAAGCCAGGCGCTTTTAAAGGCCAGTGATGCGCTAGATAAGGTGTTGAAGGAAGAACACGAAGGTTTCGGCAACTGGATCTCCAACGTTTTCGATACCACCAGTGAAACCAAGATGAAAATGAGGGCCGTAGTAAAGCAGGCGTGGGAACACGGCGCCTCGCAACTTTTCATTCGATACTCGGAAGAGCTGGCGAAGCTGACAGGCAGTAAGCTGGGACGAGAAGATAAGGCTCCAGACGCCAACGGACCTCAACTGTTGCTGACACAGGAGCAGTCGCGCTCGCTGAAACAGGTTGGCTATATGCATCCTTCTGGACAGATAGTCACTTTTAAAGCGCTGACCCCTGACATCGCCAACGATGTACGCCTGCTACTTGGTCACCGTTCACACGAGAACGTCAGCACTCTTCAGGCATCCAGTAAGTCGCTGAGCAAAAGCGTTAAAATAGTGCCTGCGATTGCACTCGAGTACACGCGTCTGGTCTACGCCTTGCCGGAGGTTATCCAGATCCACGATGTCGCGGTAACGACAGAGGCAGCGCAGGGAAGTAACCTCGTGGAGGACGGCGTCAAGAGCCTCAGCGCGGGTGTAGATCT
>NZ_LLWH01000197.1 GCF_001411475.1 Pseudomonas endophytica
ACTTTCAGTCCTCAATGTGCTCGGCCTAGGCTTTGCTGTATGGCGGCTATTTACCGGGCCCGCAGACGAGATCATCACCGTGATCGTCAGCGTACTGTGGGTGATTTATAACCTACTGATTATCGGTGCGGCTGTTGCCGTGGCGGCTGAAGTCCGTCAAGTGCGCCAGACCCATCGCGTGCAAACTCGTTTGCCGGGGGCCATTAAACTGGCCGACGGCCATCGCTACCCCTGCGAGCTGGTGGACTACTCCGATGGCGGCGTCGGCTTGCTGCTTAATCAACCATTGCCGTTACCGGTGGGTTCATTGGTGTCGCTAGTCCTGCAGCGGGGCAACCGCGAATTTGTGTTCAACGGAACACTCACGCGCACCCATGACTTGTTTATGGGCTTAAGTTTTGCCCAATTGCCGCCAGAACAAAAAATCGAATTTGTCCAATGCACCTTTGGGCGTGCTGATGCTTGGCTTGATTACAACAGTGAGTTTGAAGCGGATAAACCGATTCAGAGTCTCAGAGAAATTCTCGCGTTGGGCGCTAAAGGCTACTACCGCCTATATGAGTATCTACCTGCATGGTTGCGCCATCTGGCACGCCCGTTTGTGCGGGCACTACAGTGGCTGGGCAGCTTTCTGCCGCGCATGCCCAAAGCGTCTACCCCTCTTACTTCCCGGCCAGTGAGCAAATCATGAGTCGTTTCGCCAAAAAAACTTTCTTCACCAGTCTTGCATTAATGGCCTTGGCCTCAGAACTAATGGCTGCGCCCTTACCTTTACCTACCAGCGGCTCGGCATCTGCGCCCAAAGTGCCAGCAGTGGAAAGCACCGCTCCACTGCCAAACTGGTCAGTCACTCGCACATTTGAGCAGTTGGGTCGCCCAACTGACACGTTGCTGCTGGGAATCAACAGTGCCGAGCAAGTTGAGTTCACGTTGCGCCGGGACCGAATCGCCAGTGATGCCAGCTTGCAACTCAATTACACGCCCTCACCCTCGCTGATTCCAACCCTTTCGCATATACGGGTGTATCTCAATGAGGTGCTGATGGGCGTAGTGCCCATTGAGAAAGAGCAACTGGGGCGCCAGACGCAACAAAAAATAGCGCTTGATCCACGGTTGGTATCGGACTTCAACCGCGTACGCCTAGAGTTTGTCGGCCATTACACGGACATCTGTGAAGACCCGGCCAACAATACGCTGTGGGTTAACATCAGCCGCGGCAGTAGCCTGACGCTGCAAGAGCAGGCACTGAGCTTGAGCAATGACTTGGCGTACTTCCCGCTGCCATTCTTCGACCCGCGCAATAGCGGCAAACTGGAATTGCCGATTGTATTTGCCGCCGATCCAACCTTGGGCGAACAGCGCGCGGCTACCATCTTGGCCTCCTACTTCGGCAGCCAAGCCAACTGGCGCGGCGCTAAGTTCCCCGTGCTGTTTGATGCACTGCCGAGCGTACAAAATAAGGAAGCAACCCAGCCTTCAGTGGTCTTTGCAACCAACGACCATCGCCCGGCGTTTATGAGTGATCTGGAAAAATTTCCGGCCGTTGATGCGCCGGTGGTTGAGTTGATTGATCACCCGGACGCGCCTTACAGCAAAGTGCTACTGATCATGGGCCGCAACGAAGAAGACCTCGCCACCGCAGCCAAAGCTCTCGCGTTGGGCGGCAATTTGCTACGCGGCTCTCGAGTCACGATCAACAAGGTCGAAGAGTTGCAACCGCGTAAGCCTTACGACGCCCCAGCCTGGATGCGTACAGACCGCCCGGTGCGCTTCGCGGAGCTGGTCGCCTATCCAGAGCAACTGCAAGTTAGCGGGCTGCAACCTCGACCTATCACGCTGGATATCAACCTGCCGCCAGACCTATTTGTGTGGCGTAACCAGGGTATTCCGCTGCGCACTCAGTACCGCTATACCGCACCGTCAGCCAACGATGATTCGCGCCTGAATATCAGCCTCAACGATCAATTCATCACGAGCCTGCCGCTGACGCGCAAAGACACTAGCCGTTTAGAAGAACTACGTTTGTCGGTCCTGTCCAATGACTCTGCCAACGTCAACGACAAGCTAATCGTACCGTCACTGAAAATCGGGGACCGTAACCGTCTGCGCTTCGACTTCAACTTCGCCAGCACCATGGGCAGCGCTCAGCGTGATCACTGCCAGACGATTCTCCCGGCCAATACCCAAGCGGTCATTGATGAAGACTCGACCATCGACTTGTCCGGCTACCATCACTACTTGAGCATGCCTGACCTTAAGGTCTTTGCCCGCAGTGGCTTCCCGTTCAGCCGTATGGCTGACATGTCGGAGTCGATTGTGGTGGTTCCGAGCAAAGGCACAGCCACTCAAGTCAGCACCCTGCTGGAAGCCGTAGCCAGTATCTCTGCGCGCTCAGGCTACCCAGCCTTCGGCGTACGCCTGAGCGATGACTGGCAATCGGCCTCCAAGGAAGATGCCGATCTTCTGTTGTTAGGCGTTATGGCACCTGAAATGCGTGATAACCCGGATCTGAGTCTACTGTTGCAACGTCAACACGACATGCTGGTCCAGCCTTACGGCAACACGGCGATCGACGCTACTAACCGCCGCGGCCCGTCTATAGATGGTCGCAACCAGCCTGCAAACCGAGTTGAAGTGACAGCTCAGGCTCCCATAGCGGCTATGGTCGGCATGCAGTCCCCGTCTCACAACCAGCGCAGCATTGTGGCTTTGTTAGGCAACGACGATGCTGACTACACGCTGTTACGTGATGTTCTGACTGACAGCAGCAAGATGGACGCCGTGGCCGGGTCAGTGGCACTGATACGCAGCAGTGGTATCTACAGCCAATTGGTGGGTGATCAGTACTACGTCGGCAACCTGCCTTGGTACTTGCTGATGTGGTATCAGCTGTCCGAACACCCGGTTCTATTGGCGATACTGGCCGTCATTAGCGTGCTGCTGAGTGCCTTCTTGTTGTGGCGTGCACTGAGCTGGGCCGCTCATCGTCGCCTGCATAAGGAGTAATCCATGCTCCGTTTTACGGCGTTAGCGCTCAGTATGTCCGTGGCCTTGGGTTTATTGCCCCTGGCCGCCAGTGCTGCGAGTTGTGACTGGCCCGCATGGGACAGTTACAAACAGGCCATGATGAGCAGCGAGGGGCGCATTATTGATCGCTCCTCCAAGCAGTTGATCACCACCTCCGAAGGTCAGAGCTATGGGTTGTTCTTCTCTGTGCTTGCCAATGACAAGCACAGCTTTGCCCAGATCCTTGAGTGGACCCGAAACAACTTGGCGGAAGGCAGCCTAGAAACGCACCTGCCAGCGTGGGAATGGGGTCGTTCTGAGTCTGGAAAATGGCAAGTCCTAGACAAGAACAACGCGTCCGACGCAGACCTATGGATTGCCTATAGCCTCTTAGAGGCCGGACGTTTGTGGCAGAACCCAGAGTATTTGGCGCTGGGGAAAAACATGCTCTGGCGCACCGCCGCGCAAAGCCTGCGGCCGCTGCCGGGGCTGGGGCTGATGCTATTACCGGGTGATGTGGGCTTTGATGGCGCGCAAGGCTGGCGCCTCAACCCTAGCTACCTGCCGCCACAAGTGCTTGCACGCTTTGCCCAAGTGGCGCCGATCTGGGGTGAGCTGGAGGCGAGTCAACACCGCATGTTGATCGAAGGCTCACCCAGAGGGTTTGCGCCCAATTGGCTGATGTGGGAAGCCGCAGGTGGCTGGAAGCCAGACCCCAAGCCAGATCCGAAACATGGCAGTTCGGGTAGCTATGATGCTATTCGCGTGTACCTGTGGGTCGGGATGCTGGCCGAGGACGCGAAGAACCGTCAAGCCTTGCAGGCGCATTTTGCGCCCATGGCCGCCCTCACCCAAGCCCTGGGTTATCCCCCAGAATCAGTAGACGCCTTAACAGCCCAATACACGGGCACTGGCCCGGTGGGGTTTTCGGCGGCCATGCTGCCATTGCTTGCCAGCCTAAACTCACCGGCCTATGCCGTGCAGCAGATCCGGGTAGAGCAAGATCCACCCGCAGCGGACGCTTATTACAACCAGTCATTGTTGCTGTTTGGCCAAGGATGGAATGAAAAACGCTATCGCTTTGACAAGGATGGTCAGCTATTACCGGCGTGGGTTCACACATGCAAAAACTAATGGCTTGCGCGATTTTATTGAGTGGCATTTCTGCTTCAGCGCTGGCGCAACCGGTCAGCATTCAGGATCAGCAACAGTGGTTGCTGGAGCAGGCACGTATTGGCGAAGCTCTGTACCGGGATGACCTAGTGCGCGACTCACTCGCGCGGCTGTGGCTCATTGCACCCAATAATCCAGATGCATTGGCGGCGTCGGTGCGTCAGGCTTTGCTGGACAAAAAACCGGACCTCGCAAAACAACGCTTGGCCCTGCTGCAACAACTGGCGCCCGGTTCAGCGGCGCTGCGTCAGGCACAAAGCCTGATGAAGCTGCAAGATCCGCAAGCGCAGAAGCAATTACAAGAGGCACGCTTGTATGCTGCCGCTGGTCGCCCCAAAGAGGCGGTTGCTGTTTTTGAGCAGTTGTTTGGCGATGCCCCGCCCGATTTTGCGACCCATTTAGAGTACCTGCGCATACGCAGTAATATTCCAGGCCAACGCCCGCGCACCATCGAACAGCTCAAAGCACTGGATGGGCTATATCCCGGTAACGTCGGCCTGCGCCAAACCTTGGTCGACCTGCTGTTTCGGGAAAAACGCGATGCCGAAGCGCTGGCGGTTTTGAATCAACTGTCGTCAGACCCCAACGCCAGCAGAGCAGCGGCAGAGCGAGAATTCGAGTACCTCAACACCTTACCGGTTGAGCGCTCCACCACATTGGCATGGCAAGCCTATTTACAACGCTATCCGCGCTCGCCGTTACTGACCGACGCCACGAACAAGCTCCAAGAGCAGCAGAAATTGCTTGCAGACCCTGCGTGGGTGGGGGGCGCACGAGGCAAGCAAATGATTGACCAGTCACGCACTCCAGCGGTTGCTGAAGGTTTGCTGCGGCGTGCGATCAAGCGTTACCCCGATGATCCGAGCTTCCATGGCGCGCTGGGTTTGGCATTGTTCCGGCAAAACCAATACGACAAGGCCTACACGGCTTTCAGCAACGCACACAGCAAAGAGCAAGACACCTTCTACATCAGCCGCTGGCAAGACCTGATGGACGCCAGTCGTTATCAACTGCTGCTCGCGCAAGGTGAAAAAGCGCTGCAGCGCAAAGACTTTACTGGCGCACGTAAAGCCTTTGAACAAGCACGCAAAACTAAGCCCCAAGATGCAGACCCGCTGGTTGGGTTGGCTGATATTGCCGTGGCCCAACAGCAGACGGCTCAAGCCGAAACCCTGCTGCTGCAAGCCAGACGAGTGGAGCCCAGCAACAGCAGCGCCGTGCGCGGGTTGGTGCGCATCTACGCGGCGCAATCACCGGCCAAAGCCAAGTACTTACTGGACAGCTTGCCGCCTGCCCTGCAAAAAACATTTAGCGCCGAGCGCCAGCGCTTGGAAGCGGACGAGTTGTATCGTCAGGCTGACGCGGCCAGTGAGCGCAAAGATTGGCCGCAAGTCGTTGCGCTGCTCAGTAAAATCCGCAACTTGACCCCAGATGAGCCTTGGCTGACCTATCGTCTAGCCAATGCACAGCGTGAAATCAATCAGCCGGGCGCCGCGGACGAGAGCTTCAAACAATTGATTCAGCGCCAAAGCAATAATCCTGACGCCCTCTACGCCTATGCACTTTACCTGTCCAGCTCCGAGCGTGATGCCAGTGCCTTGCGTGTGTTAGAGCAACTGCCTAAGGCGCAGTGGAATGATTCCATGCGCGATCTCGACCTGCGCTTGCAGCGCGGGCTACTGCTGGAACGTGCTGACAGCTTGCGCAAAGCGGGTCAAGAACCCCAAGCAATTGCCCTGCTGATGCAGAACCCCGATAACGATGACCTATTGACCCTCGCTCGCTGGGCCAAAGAGCGTAATGACTATTCCCAAGCGCAAACACTCTATGCACAGGTATTGCGACAGGAACCTGACAACACTGACGCGCAGTTGGGGCAGATCGACAGCTTTATCGCGGTTCAGCAACTGGATGCAGCACGTCGCCAGCTTGATCGGTTCAAGCCAACTCCTGGCACCCCTTTGACGCCTGCACAACAATCGCTAGTGGCCAATTCTTGGGCTGCCGTCGGCGAGCCTGACAAAGCTAAAGCGATGTATGCCGAGTTACTCAAAACTCCGCAAGTCGACCCAGTGGTATACCGCGATGCGGCGCGGCTGATCTCTGCTAAACAGCCTCAACAAGCACTGGACTACTACGCTAAAAGCATGGCTGCCACTGGTTTACTGACCCAAGCAGAGGCCAACCCGCGTGATAACCGAGCCATGACCTTGGCCAGTCGCGAAAAAGATGACGATGAATGGTTAGAAAGCAGCCTGCGCAGTGACGTGGACGAGTTGTACCAGCGGCAAAATCCAACCTTGCACCTGTACACCGACTACGGCTGGCGTGCGGACGATGCCTCAGCGGGCACCTCCGACACCAACACCCAAACCACCATTTTGCAGTTGGACTTGCCGATAGCGGACGGCAGCGGATTTGTCCGCGCAGAGCAAATCAACATGGATGCGGGCAATTTCGACACCGATGAAGACGGGTTAGTGCGCGAAAATTACGGCACCTGCGCCGTCTCAATCAAACCTAAAGGTACTGACGATCCAGGCCTTTCCGGCTGCGATAGCCACTCACAGTCAGCCCGAGGCACGACCTTAGCCGCCGGTTGGAAAAACGACACGTGGGAGGTCGACTTTGGGCGCACGCCAGAGACTTTCAAAGTGCCTAACTGGCTAGGCGGAGTTGCTTACAGCAGTAACCTAGGTTCATTGGGTTGGACCTTAACCGGCTCACGCCGCCCGATGAGCAACTCGATCCTGTCCTACAGTGGCGCAACAGACCCCAACACCGGTGTGACGTGGGGGGGCGTGACATCAAATGGTCTGACCTTGAGCCTAAGCCATGATGAAGGCGGTGTTGACGGCGTATGGGCCAACCTTGGTCAGCATTGGTTACGCGGTAAAAATGTCGAGAACAACCACAAAAATACCGCCATGGCCGGTTACTACTACCGCTTGGTCGAACGGGCCGATGAGCGCATGCGCACCGGGTTGACAGTCATGTACTGGAGTTATGACAAAGACCTGAGTGAGAACACCCTCGGCCAAGGTGGTTACTACAGCCCGCAGCAATACTTCTCAGTTGGAGTGCCGTTGAACTACGCGTGGCGCACAGCCAACTGGTCGGTGTCATTGGAAAGCTCGGTGGGTTGGTCGTACGCAAAGACTAAATCCAACGACCTGTATCCATTGAGCGGTCTGAACGACAAACTTCTGAGCGCCCTCGACGAACAAGGTTATGAGCTCTCTACGCCGCTAGGGGAAACCTCGGACGGGAGTAGCAGCGGCATCGGCATACGCCTTCAGGGGCTGGTTGAGCGCAGACTAACGGATAATTTGGTATTGGGTGGTGGCTTGTTGTATCAGCACAGCGAAGGGTACGCCCCGAGCCGGGCCATGATGTATCTGCGATACACCTTTGATGCCTGGCAAGGCAATCTGCCTTTACCCGTGCAACCCTTGGGACCGTACGCAGACTTTAGATAGTGCTTATTCGCGATTTTTAACGATAAAAAGATCGCTAGAACCCGTAGGAGCTGCCGAAGGCTGCGATCTTTTGATTCTTGAACATCAAAAGATCGCAGCCTTCGTTCCTCGGCAGCTCCTACGAATGACTGCTCCAAAATAGAGCCGCTGCCGCGACGAGTACAACCATAAAAAGTATGGCCCAAGCATCTACCCTGCTTGTGGGTTTACGCACTTTCATTGAAGTTCTCATCGCATCGCCTTTTTTCGGTTTTGTGGGTGAATGCTTAGAAGAATGTCTTCAAGTTAAGCCCAGCAATATCCTTTCTACAAGTAAGTGATTGAGAATCAACCCCGCATAGGCGTTTTGGTTCTTTGCATATGCTTAAACATCACTTTTGCGCATAACCACAAACTGGTATCTTGCCTCCGCTCCGTGGGGAGTGCGCGGCCGTGCGCGCAGATAAGCTGTAAGCAGCCTGAGAACAGGATCTATATGTACGTATATGACGAGTACGATCAGCGGATCATCGAGGACCGCGTAAAGCAGTTCCGAGATCAAACCCGACGCTACCTGGCAGGGGAGCTGAGCGAAGAAGAATTCCGCCCTCTGCGCCTGCAAAATGGCCTCTATGTTCAACGTTTTGCCCCAATGCTGCGAGTCGCCGTGCCGTATGGCCAACTGACTTCGCGTCAAGCGCGAATGATGGCAAAGATTGCCCGCGACTATGACAAGGGCTACGCCCATATCAGTACTCGCCAGAACGTGCAGTTCAACTGGCCTGCGCTTGAAGACATTCCCGATATCCTGGAAGAGCTGGCGACGGTGCAAATGCACGCGATCCAGACCAGCGGTAACTGCTTGCGCAACGTTACGACCGACCAGTTCGCCGGTGTAGCAGCCGATGAATTGATCGACTCACGCCCATGGTGTGAAATCGTCCGCCAGTGGACCACCTTCCACCCAGAATTCGCCTACCTGCCGCGCAAGTTCAAAATTGCTATCAACGGCTCGTCCTCTGACCGCGCAGCGATCGAAGTCCATGACATCGGGCTTGAGCCTGTGCTCAACGAAGCTGGCGAACTGGGCTTTCGTGTATTGGTCGGTGGCGGCTTGGGCCGCACGCCGGTTATTGGCGCATTCATTAATGAATTCCTGCCATGGCAAGATTTGTTGAGCTACCTCGAAGCCATCCTGCGCGTTTATAACCGCTATGGTCGTCGTGACAACAAGTACAAGGCCCGTATCAAAATTTTGGTTAAAGCCTTAACGCCTGAAGTCTTCGCCGAGCGTGTTGAGGCCGAAATGGCTCACCTGCGTGGAGGCTCAACCACGCTGACCGAGGCTGAAGTTCAGCGAATCGCCAAGCATTTTGTTGATCCAGACTACAAAGCCCTTCCAGATTTCAGCTCCGATTTAGCCGAACTGGACCAGCAGCATCCAGGTTTCGCTCGCTGGCGTGTTCGCAACACCTTAGCTCACAAAAAGCCGGGCTATGTTGCCGTGACCCTGTCGTTGAAACCGACTGGCGTTGCACCAGGCGACGTGACAGACAAGCAGTGGGACGCAATTGCCGACTTTGCAGATCGCTACAGCTTCGGCCAATTACGCACCTCTCACGAGCAAAACATCATTTTGGCTGACGTCGAAGAGAGCCAGTTGTTCACCCTGTGGGGCGAGTTGCGTGAGCAAGGCTTCGCCACGCCGAACATTGGCTTACTGACCGACATGATCTGCTGCCCGGGCGGCGACTTCTGCTCGTTGGCCAACGCCAAGTCAATTCCGATTGCCGAGTCCATCCAGCGCCGCTTTGATGATCTTGATTACCTGTTTGACATCGGTGAGCTGGACCTCAACATCTCTGGCTGCATGAACGCGTGTGGTCACCACCACGTCGGTCACATCGGCATTCTGGGGGTGGACAAAAAAGGCGCTGAGTTCTATCAAGTGTCGTTGGGCGGTAGCGCAAGTCGCGACGCCAGCTTGGGCAAAATCCTCGGCCCATCCTTCGCGCAAGATGACATGCCGGATGTGATTGAAAAGCTGATCGACGTTTATGTTGAAAAACGCAACGAAGACGAGCGTTTCATCGACACCTACCAACGTATCGGCATCGACCCTTTCAAGGAGCGCGTCTATGCAGCGAATCATTAAGAACAACCAAGTAATCGACGAAACTTGGCACTTGCTGCCCAAGGACACGAGCTTAGATGGTATTTCCAACTGCGACGACTTGATTGTCCCTCTCTCCCTGTGGCGCGATCATGCCCATGCGCTCAAAGCCCGTGACGGTGGCTTGGGCGTATGGCTGGACAGCGACGAAGAAGCTGAAGAGATTGGCGAAGACGTGGCGAACTTCCAGGTGATCGCCTTGAACTTCCCTGCCTTCACCGATGGTCGTAGCTACTCCAATGCCCGCCTGTTGCGTGATCGCTACGGCTTCAAGGGCGAGTTACGCGCCATTGGCGATGTACTGCGCGACCAGTTGTTTTATCTGCACCGCTGCGGTTTTGATGCGTTCGCCATTCGCGCGGACAAAGATCCGTATGAAGCACTGGAAGGCCTGAAAGATTTTTCAGTGACCTACCAGTCTTCAACCGACGAGCCGATGCCTCTGTTCCGTCGTCGTTAAGCATTAAGTAACTGCCCTGATCTACAGGCTTCATAGGTGGCTCAGGGCTGTTACTGCTCAACTTAAACTGGTGCGCCCGCCCCCAATGCAGGCAGTGGATGGGTTTCGAGCTCCGTGCGGGTCAGCTGCGTCACTACCTCAGCAACCGCCTTCTTGCGCTCATGGCCCACCCTTTCGGACTCACGCCTGTATTCAGCACTACTGTGCCTTAACCGCTGTGAGTACACCTCATCCAGTAACTCTTGATACCGGGCCTTGACGGTTGTGAACGCATCCGGGTTTTTCTTCTGCATGTAATTACTCCAGAACTCCTGAGCGGAAATCGACTGAACCAATGCTGGCATCTGCTCTTGCTCAAGCACGTAATTCCTCGCAGCTTCGAGGTCAGAGTCAGATACGTTGGCAATATTGCCGAAACGCATGCTGGTAGGCCTTGCAGGTAACTCCAACTGGCCGGACAGGTGGACGTGATAAAACATCTGGATTTCCAGGGGGTCAAGGCGTGCTATCTGCCGTTGAACACTGCCTGAGCTTAGCAATTGAGCCAGTCTTAAACCTTCAGCAGTCCCCAAGTTGTAGGCCACGCCCTGTTGTTCGGCAGGCTGCAACTCGACCAAAGGGGCTGGTGCCAATTCAGGGTTTACCGTATCAACCAACTCTTGGAGTTGTTGCACGTACTCGCGCTGTGTGGCGTGAATGGCATTAATCCGTGCCTTGATAATGCTCAACACATGCTTGTTAAGCATCTGGATACGGAACAAACCACGGGCCAGTTTAAGCATCGACTGCTCGCTATCGGCTGAATGCTCGGCCAGAAATACCAGATGATCCAGCTCCAGCTCAGCAAACACCATCGCAATGCCGTCACCACAAGTACTCAGGTGCCCTGCCAACCCAAACAAGCGCGTGCGCAGTTCGGTGTTGTCATCCGCAGCCTGTAGTAGTACCCAGACGCGTCGTGTCAGGTCCACTCTTGTTTGCGCAAATTGTGATGAGGTACTTAGATCCTCAATCACGGCAAAGAAGTCAGCGGAGCCAGGCTCCCGAGCCAAGGCGCTCCATATGTTTCTTTGCTCAGGAGTGGGAGCAGCAGACCAAAGATTAATGCCTTGCGGGCGGGATACATGCTGACGTGACTCAGACATGCCTAAATTAATCAGGTCGTTTTCTCGGTAAATCCTCAAGCGCCTGGTCGAGTCAGAACTCAATGGATTGTCATGCAAAGAGGTAACCCTATTGGTGGCGGCCATTGACTCGGTCAAAATTCCTTCCGGGATATGCGTGATTACGTTGTTACGCAGGTCCAGCGCCTGCAAGCGGGTTAGCACTTGAATACCAGCGGGCCATGTGCTGATCCCCGTATTACGCAGGATTAAATGCTGCAAATTGGCCATATGATGCACTGAAAAATTGTGCCCTAGGGGGTTACTGGTCAACACCAGCGATTTTAGTTTAGTCATCGCTGACAAGACTTCTGCACTCTGCGGGGTCAATACAATTTTATTGTTGCTCAGGTTTAAATGCGTCAATTCCGGCATTCTGGCAATACTGGCCGGGAGTTCCGTCAATTGCGTGTTGCTAAGCGACAAATCGCGCAGCCCGGTAAATATCGCCAACAGACGAGACGGGATTGTGCATGAGGTATTGGCCAGGTGTAACGAAATGACATGAGGGAAGCTTGCTTCCAGAGGTGGCAAAGCATCGACCGGCCAACCATTGAGATCCAGCTCGAAACCTGCGACCCCCTCCAGACTTATCGGTGTACTCAACCTGCGCCAGGCGCGGATCAGCGCTCTGCTCATGGCTTGCTTGGTTTCAACAGGAACCAGCACACGGGAGCTTCTTGTTGGATAGGTCCAGACGCTGTTCTGCTCCCACTCCAACAATGTTTTTTGCAACGCCTCAAGTTCTGCTTTGAGCCTCACCAACTCACGGGCGGCTAAGCCTGGAGTGAGGTGCAAACGATATAAAAACTGGCCCATCTGGGATTCCGACATGTTCGGGTAAAGCATCTGGACCAAGTCTTTTAATTTCAACGGCCGGCTTTCTTCAAGCAGATGCCCGGACTTTCCCCCCAAGGTATAACCCAACCGGCCATCCGAAAGACGCATGGGTGATTTAAACCAGGGTTTTACCTTTTGCATTCCCAATGCCTGCGCTGAGTTGTTCCGTTGCCGGGCAGCCTGAGTGGCAATGCGCGACATAAAGTCAGCATAAGAAAGTGAAGCTCCAGCATTGAGACCTTTACGTTCGCTATCACTCAGCGATTTGAATACGCAAGCTGTCAAATCGGGGCTGGTGAAGGGTGCCCCGGCACTTGTGCCGGAAAACTCATACTGTTCGCCTTTTTTGAAAATTTCACGGTTTAACGCCCCGGCCTCACCTGCAATGACCCTCAATTGCTCGTTGTTAAGCTCGCCCAGCACCGAAATACTCACTTTCGGCGGCCAACCTGCCAGTTGTGGCAGTGTATGCCAGGCCAGGTTTTGGCTATCAGGCGTGCTTAAAGCGTCGTAAAAAAGCCCCTCAAGCGCCCGGTTCAAGCGCAGCCGTTGTGCATATAGGCGCGCCTCCTCTAACGCACGCAGGGGTAAGTGCCCCCGATAGGTGAGCGCAGATAATTCATTCTCTGTCAGGTGACTGACCAACTCCTCAAGGACATTGACCGGCAAGCTCGGGAACTGGTAGCGGATGTTTCTTAGGGCAGGTGCAAGAGTCTCATCAGAAGCATAAAGACGCGAAGCCAGGGAGCGCTTGGTTGCCTGAGCCAGGCCGGCCAATTTTTTCGCCAAGGCCAGCGTTTGCGCTTGCGTACCTGTGATGGCTTCTCCTAGCAGCGCTTCGATGTGCGCTTCGGACATGGACTCTAATACGGCTTTAAGCAATTCGCCTTTATCAATGCGTGTTTGCGCTATTTCCACCCTTGAATAAGCTTTTTCAGCGCTCAGCCCAAAGTCCTTGAAAGTCCCGCGTTGCAAATTAATCACTCGCAGCCCTTGATCTTGCGGCCAACCCGGTAACTGGCTCAGCAGCTCAAGCTGCATGGGCGCAAAATCGACCGTGCCATAGACCCCTTTTTGCATCTGTGACAAAAACTGTTCAATGTGTTCACTGAGACGCACGCGCTTGATGCAATCGGCCAACAGGGGTGGCCTTGGCAAGATGTCAATGTACATCTTGCGCAGTTCCCTTTCGGTCGTACCCGTTACAGACAGAATGTGTTCGACGGTAGCGTCGGAAAATAGCTGGGTATCAGGCCCCAGGCGCCGGAACAACTGTGGTCGCGACCAATGCATGGGCGCATCGAATTCATGGGTCCACGCGCCACTGCCGTTATGGCGCAGGGCCGGGCTGTATGCTTCAGGGTTTTGCAGGGGGTCAATGGCCATTTGGCCTGTGTTGATATCCCCCTTCACTCGATACACCTTTTGCTCAAGCTTCAGGTATTGCTTGTCGAATAAGCTGTAGAGGCCACGCTCGTCAGGCTTAAGCCCAGTCAGAATTTCAGGTCGACACTCGTAGGGCTTCAGATCAGGCCTCCATAAGCGTTTCTGCCCATTACCAAGGGTCACTTGAGTGAGCCGGTTGACCACCGGTGCAGGACTCAAGGACTTGGCCGCGCCAGGTACCGCCACCATGGCAAGGTTCTGCGCCACATCAAACAGATGCTCCAGGGCGGCGACTTTGTCGTTACGTTCCCAAGCCTCAATTCCCTCGTAGACATCAGCACCCAACTGAACCACGCCAAACAACAGCATCATTTCCCCGACAACGGGTACAAACCCCAGTGCTAGGGTCAGGGCACTCAACCCGGCGTTCCAGAAAGCAGTCTGGCGTTCAAGACGCGATTTGCTGTCTTCGTCCTCGGTAGGCACTGCCAGAAGGCGCGCGTCATCTTTGATTTGCGCCAATTGCAACAGCCACGACACTTCAAACGGATTGCCCACTCGGGCAATCACCTCAGATTCATTGAAGAGCGCAGGCTCATAGATAATCGGCGGACGGCGTAGTAACAAAGAGTCCCAAGATACATTTTTGAGGTCTGTTCTTCTGATAAATTCGGCCCGGTAACGCAAAGGCACTAACTTCACGAAGTAGTCAGCAAATTCGCGCTGCTTGAGCCATTCGCGCAACCCAACCTTGAACTGATCAATACGCTCGTACTCATAAAAGGACCGATTGGGCGCTTGTGGCAAAAACACAACACAGCGTTGTGATTGACCTGCAGGACGTTTTTCGGGCCACAAAACGATTATTCCCGGTACCTCAAAGCCCATGACTTTGAAAGTGCTATGCAGGTTATCCGGGACCCGCCCTTCTTGGAGAGGAAGCCGCAGCGCACTTAGCAAGACGTTATAATTTTCTACTGTTACGTGGCCTTTCATATAATCCACATGAAGCTCAACCATAAATTCAAGGTGTTTATTTAAAACAAAGGTCGTTTTCAACGTGTGAGCTTTGGAGCGAGAGTCTGATATATCAAACTCATTTTCAATGGGCGTAAAAACGCCATTCAAATGCCACTGATATTGTTCACCTATATTGAGGTCCCGGCATAGCCGAGCAAACGTTTCAGGTTCTAATCCAGGCAGTTCTTTGAACTCATTATTCTGACAGACATAAATGCTTGTCCCCGGATCAAAACCGCCTTTAATTGTTTCACTGCCCTCAAAATTCTGCAGGGCTGCTTGAAGCAGATCATGGTGACTGGTACTGGCAACCAGATTGATTTCCAGTGATGCTGGCACCAACGACTCCGGCAAAAAAAGTTTAGCCAAACTGTCGACTACTTTTGTTTGCTGGTTCGCGATAAATATAACGGCATTGTTTAACAGCCGCACTTGTTTGAATCCATGAATCTTGGGTTCAATAGAGCTCCAGCCATAAAATGACAGGGCGCTTTTTAACAAGGGCGTGGCAAACTGCTCAATGGGCGTGATCCGCGCATACACTGCTGCAACCTCAGCCTGTGTAGCATGCCATTGCGTCATGGTCTGGCGCAGGGATTCGCGGACCAGTAACGTGGCGTCCTTGAACCACGCAGGCATCTGTTGTGTGATCAGATCTTCATGCTGATGCTGCACCTCGGCGTCAGCTAATTGGGCGGGCGTGAGCTGTGTTTCCGGTGCGAGGGACGTTTGTTCGAGAGTGGATTCGGATAGAACTTTTGGGGCGGTCATGGCATAAGCCTTTATCAGAAGTTGACACTTCAGCTTATAGACAAAGCCCACATAGATTTAATTGAATAACTGATAACTTAATTATTAAAAGCAACGACATTCAGGACGGTAAAAATATATAGCTAGCGCACATTAAATATAAAACCCCTGTGGCGGCTTTTACGCTGCAACAGGGGGGGCTTTTTACCAGAAGCGTTGCTGAGTAAAGCGATTCCACTATGAAGCGCTAGAGGGCTTGAAAGATTTCAGTGTCACTTATCAGGCATCTACCGACGAACCTCAGCCTCTGTTCCGCCGGCGTTAAAGCTCACTCGATTCCGGCTCCCGTGATTGCATTACGTGGAGCCAGCATCATATTTTCAGGCCGCTGAAGTATGTAACACCGCTCTCAACTGCGGGTTCTGTTCAATTTCCTGCTCAGTGAGTCGAGCCACTAGATCCAGCCGGGCATACTCCCGCTCTTCAACCACAGTCTCTACTTGAGCGACATACTCGTTATCAAGCAGGGATTTTCGTGCCGTGAAAATAGCTTCCATGCGCTCGTCCTGAACCTCGTCTGAGCTACTAAATGCGTCTTTATACTTAAAGCGCAGAAAGTTCTGCCAGTAATCACGCGCAATCAACGAAGCCTTTAGTGTTTGAGGTGTTTCCTGGGACTGGACATAGGTCTTTGCAGCCTGCAACTCCTCAGGTGTTACCTGTGCCACATTTTCAAAAATCATACTGTGCGGCCTCGCGGGTAGTCCCAGTTCTTGTGCAAGATGAACTTGGTAAAACATCTGAATTTCCAACTCATCAATTCGTCCGAGCTGAGCTTGCAACCAGTGCGGGCTGAGTATCTCTGCTAACCGAAGCGCCTCAGGCGTTCCTAACCTGTACGCGGCACCTTGACACTCTTGTGCAGACATTTCGCTCAAAGGCCGATCCGCTATTTCTGAATCGGCAGCATCAATCAATTCCTGCAAACGATTAACAGCTGTCACAGGCTCAGCATTTATCAGCGCCACACGCCGTGTAATGACACTGTCAACATGTTGATTGAGTGCTTCAATGCGAAACAGTCCTCGGGTTATATGTAAAAGTTGCTCCTCACTGTTAAGGCCATGTTCGGCCATGTAGATTTGCAGGCGCAGTTCTAAATCTGCAAATACCATGGCAATACCATCGCCACATGTTCGAGGCTGAGTGCTGATATCAAATAGCCAAGCGCGCAAGCCCGTATTTTTATGCATAGCGCTCAATAACGCCCATACCCTCTGACTCAGATTTTCATAATCTCGGGTGTACTGCGCCGACGCACTCAAGTCTTCCAGCACTTGAAAGAAATCTGCTGCGTTCTCTTCTGCCCGCAGGCTAGTCCATAGCGTAGCTTGCTCAGCGCTGGCCACCTGCGCCCAACGCTGAATACCCCGCGGCGAACGTATGTGCTGGCGAGATATCCATAACCCGAAGTTGATACCTTCCTCCTCCCGATAAACGCGCAGGCGCCGCAACGAGTCATTGCTAAGGGGGTTGTCGTGTAAAAACGTCACCCGATTGATAGCATTACGCGCGGGCGACAGTACCTCTTGTGGAACATGTCTGATTGCGTTATCGCGCAGATCGACAAGCTGGAGACGCGTCAGCAATTCAATCCCTTCCGGCCATTGGTCAATACCCGTATTGCGCAATTGTAAGTTTTCGAGCTCGACCAATGGCCCCACTGATAATCTCGTGCCCAAGGTATTACCGGTTAAATTCAAGGTTTTAAGCTTGGTTAACCCGACTAGAATATGTTGCGTTGCCGGGGTTAATACAATCAGATTACCCTGAAGGTTCAAGATCTCCAGTTCTTTCATGTCCTTAATCGCTGCAGGCAACTCGACCAAGGTATTGTTTTTTAGGCTTAAGACTCTTAACCGTTTGAACTTTTCAAGAAAACGCACTAGAAATTGCGACGCCGCTGCATGACTTAAGCTCAGGGTGTTTATGTGGGTGAAGTCAGCCGATAACGCGGGCAGTGAATCGACAGGCCAAGCATCTAAGTCCATCTCGTAGCCTATTCGGCCTCCAATTTGACTGCTTGTTGTCTGACGACGCCAAGCCCGCACAAACTCACGGCTCATCAAGCGTTTAACTTGGGTTGTTACTTTAAAGCGTGGCCCAGTACTCGGGTAACTCCAGACATCAGAGGCCACCCACGTATCCAACTCAATACGCAGAGTTTCCAACTCTGCCTTCAAGGTAAGCAAACTACGTGCGATTTGCACAGGGCTCTGACTCAAACGATATAAAAAGTGCCCTGCTTGAGACTCGGTCATCATGGGGTAGAGTTCAAGTACTTGATCCTTGAGTAATTGCGGACTGCTGTCAGGCAACAATCGACCTGAACGACCACCCAGTGGATAACCAAAGCGATCGTCTGCCAGTCGCAAAGGCGACTTGAACCAAGGCTTTATATCTTGAAGACCTAACGCCTTTGCAGTAACAGAGCGTTGTTCAATGGCCGCTTTCGCGACGTTCATTGCAAAAGCCCCATAGGGGTCACTGCCAGGTAAAGTCAACGCAGATACCTCATCGTGGGATAGCGTTTCGAAAATGCACCTGAGTAAAGACTTATGTCTAAAAGGCGCGCCTTCACCATGACCAGAGTACTCATAGTAATCACCGCTCTTATGCAACTCTCGCGCATAGGTCACTGAAGGGTTCCCTATAGTATCTAGCACGTTGCCTGAGGCTTGATCGCGAATCACCAGCCGTAAATTCTGAGGCCATCCCGGGACAGAGGGCAAAATTTTCTTGGCAACCGCCAAGGTATCCTCATTACTGAGCGCATCATAAAGAAACCCTTCAATAGCCCGGTTGATGCGCAAGGCTTGAACATAGTGTCGAGCCTCTTCCAGTACAACCAGTGGTAAGCGCTCTTGATGAAATACGACAGCAAGTTGATCTGGCGTTAAATTGTCTACCAACTCTGTTATGACCGACGCTGTCAGGCTCGGAAACTGTTTTTTTATTAATCTCCCATAGGCAGGTATTACCTCGGTTTCGTTATAAATACTGTTAAACAATGTAGCTTTATTGGTTTCTGCAAAAACGCCCAGCGTTTTTGCTAGGGCTTGAATTTGCTGTTCATCCCCAGCAACCTCCCCTCCCAACAACTGTGCAATTTGGGTCTGCGTCAAACAATCAAGCGTCACTTTTAACAGGTCACTGTGGATAACCTGAGCCTCAGTCACTTGCACTCTCGGGATCCTTGAGAGTAGGTCGTGTCCGTATTCCCTGAAGGTCACTCCGTCATTGCCCACCACCCGCAGCACGCGATCTGCTGGCCAACCTGACAGTTGTGTTATCAGTCGCAACTGTAAATCGGCATCAGCATCCAGCCGGCGATAACCGTTTTTCATTATCGAGACGAAGGTTTCAATTCGTTCAATGAGCGCTGCGCGCCTGACGCCGTCTACTATCATAGCCGGCGGCGATACCTGTTCAAGCAGCACGTGTCGCAATACGGAATCCGATACATTAGACAGAATCATAACCTTATCGATTGCTTGAGGCGATAATACCTGTGCATCACACCCCATACGCTTAAATATCTTAGCGCGCCCCCACTGTAATGGGCTGTCCATCTCATGAGTCCAACTGCCCTTATTGTTATGACGCACTTTAATTTTATAAGCGCTTGAATCGACAGGGTGCACTAAATAAAAACTGTCTGTGTTGTTATCTTTCTCAATACCATAGATTTCATCATCCATTCTGACATAGGACTTACCCAGCACGTTATATACACCTCGCGTGTCTGGCTTAACCTCGTTTAGATTCACCTCATTAAACTGATACCCTTCAAGTGTAGGGCGCCATAACCGGGTCACACCACGCTCAATTTTAACCGGCATCAAAACATCCACTTTTGGCGGCCCCTTTAACGCTTTGGCAACACCAGCGGTACTTGCCAATAGCGCCACGTTTTGAGCCACATCAAACAAATAGTTAATCGCCGCAAATCTATCATTTCTCTCCCATGCTTTAATGCCCTCGTAGACTTCCTCTCCCAGCTCAACGACACTGACAGCCAACAAAATCTGCCCTAGCACCGGCACAAAACCAAGCGCTAGACCTAACAAGCTCATGCCCATATTTAAGTACATGGCCTGACGGTCAATGCGTGTTTTTTTATCTTCATCATCTGTCGAAACAACTAATAGGCTGGCATCATCCTTTATTTGCGCTAACTGTTGAGACCAGGCGACTTGAAAAGGATTTTCCTGTTTAGGATTATAGTGCGAGTTGGTAAATAGAGCGGGCTCATAAATAATTGGAGGTCGCCGTAACAGCAATGAGTCCCACGTCGGTCGCTTGATATGCGTACGCCGCACAAATTCGGCGCGATGACGTAAGGCAACTCGTTTAGTTAGGTAGCTGGCAAATAGCGGACTTCTCAACCACTCCCGCAAGTGAGTTTGAAATACACTAAAAGACTCAAATTCATAAAAACAACGATCCGGCCCTTGCGGCAGATACACAATGCATGGCTGCGCATGATGACTGTCTTTTCTGAGCGGCAAAAACACCATCACACCTGTCACTTCGAAGTCGAGTATCTGAAATGTTCCGTAGCTCGCAGGGCCCGAACTGTAATACGTGTCTGGTGCTACCAATAGATCACTAATAAAGCTATAACTTGCAGGCGATAAATAACCTTTCATGAACTCCAAGTGCAGGGCGCACGAGAATTCATGCCGAATATCGTCACTGAATGCTTTTTTAATCTGATAGGCCTTCGAGCGAGGATCTGTGATCGCCCATTCATTTTCGACAGGAGTGAACTGCCTGTCCAAGTGCACTTGATATTGAAAACCCAGATTCAGATCACGGCATATCTGTGCAAATTTTTCCGGTCTAAACGAGGCGTTTAGCACTTCGGCATCGTTAGGTCCCATCGAATAAATAGAAGAGCCTGTATCAAAACCACCTAACTGTGTCTCGGACGCTTCAAAATTTTGCATCGCGGCTTGCAGTAGATTGTGATGCGAAATACTCGATACCAAGTTCAGCTCCAGTGACTCCGCAATAAAATCTTCCGGTAAGAGCGTTCTTGCCAGTGTATCGACCAGCTTCAGTTGCTGGCGCGCAATGAAGATTAATAAATTATCGAATAAGTGCACCTGTTTAAATGCATTGGTCTTAACATTTAGATTCCCCCAACCATACGCACTTAAAGCCGATTTCAATAAAGGCTCACAAAACTGCTCAACAGATTGCACATTGGCAAACACCTGCGTGGTTACGGCCTGTGTTTCATGCCTTAGCGTCATGCTTTTTTGTAAGGCTTCACGCACTGCTTTCGGAGCTGTTATAAACCAGCGCGGTAATAAAGTAGAAATAAGAGGCTCGTATTTATTGGCTATAGGTGTCTGCGCCAAACGCGTAGACTTTTCGGTCACCTGTAATACGACATCGGAGGGAGTAGCGTTGCTAGTAGTTTCCATGACTAAAGCCTATCTCGTATGAGACGTTCAGCTTAAGCGCATGGTTTACACAATTGAGTTAGATGGCTACCACCCAAAGCGAGTTCTTGCAGTCACCTGCATAAGAGCCCGCTCTTAAATGGGAAATCAAGCCTGCACATCCTTCAGGGTGGCAGGCTGAGGTGCTTTTACCAAAAGCGGTTCTGGGTCAAACGCGCCCACAATGAATCTACAATACGTTCCACTGAGGTACTGGCGGCCAACCCGATACGCTCTTGCAAGCTTTTACGCTGAGCAAAGTGCAGCTTATAAAGCTCAGCACCTTTGGCGCGTTCCGATAAATACTCATCGCTTGTTTTCAACTCGTCTACCAAGCTTTTTTCAACCGCCGCAACACCCAACCAAACTTCACCCGTGGCAACTTCATCAATGGTTAATTGTGGACGATATTGCGCGACAAAGTTTTTGAACAGTTGATGAGTAACGTCCAAGTCCTGCTGAAACTTCTCACGACCTTTTTCTGTGTTTTCGCCAAATACGGTCAACGTGCGCTTGTATTCACCGGCAGTCAGAACTTCGTAGTCAATGTCATGCTTCTTCAATAAACGGTTGACGTTAGGCAACTGCGCAACAACCCCAATAGAACCGAGGATGGCAAACGGGGCGCTAATAATTTTGGTGCCTATACAAGCCATCATGTAGCCGCCACTGGCCGCTACTTTATCGACGCATACTGTCAATGGGATGCCTGCCTGACGAATACGTGCCAATTGAGATGAAGCCAAGCCATAGCTGTGCACCATACCGCCACCGCTTTCCAAGCGCAGTACCACTTCGTCAGCGGGAGTCGCCAGTGTGAGTAAAGCGGTGATCTCATGACGCAAGCTCTCAGTAGCAGAGGCTTTGATATCGCCATCAAAATCCAAGACGAAAACCCGCGGCTTATCTTCGGGTTGTTTCTTCAGCTTTTTATCAGCCTTGGTCTGCTCCTTTTTTAGGGACTTGAGTTGGACCTTAGACAAGAGTGACTGCTCAAGCTTGTCGCGCAGCCCTTTGTAAAACTCGTTCATCTTAACGACTTGCAATTGCCCGGACGTCCGACGACCTTTGCCTCGTAATACCGCAAGGGTCATTAGGACAACCAGAATGGCAACGACCAAGGTCACCGTTTTAGCCAAAAAGCTGGCGTACTCGGCAAGAAATTCCACAGCCTCTCCTTAAAAACGCTTATAGCCCTAGGGTTAAGGCCTAGAAATGATGCCCAGCATACCGGCGTCATTCAGCTGCTGCCAGCCGTGAAATAGCTTGTCGTTGGTCCGTGTAGACAATTCAAACAAGCGTATGTTTTTTTATTGACAGGCTCTCGGCATCCTCCTAACCTCGCCTGACTTTCAACGTACCGGGAGCGGACGTGGGCCACATCTACTTGATTCGACATGGACAAGCCTCATTCGGAGCAGATGACTACGATGTTCTGTCGCCTCTGGGCGTGCAGCAAGCTCAAATTACAGGTCAGCATTTAGTTGATCTTGGGCTTCGTTTTGATCGTTGCGTCTCTGGTGATCTGTTACGTCAACAGGACACTGCCAAGCACGCAATGGCCCAGCTCAAAGCCGCAGGCCTTCCCGCTCCAGAACTTGAGATAGACCCTGCTTTCAATGAGTTCGATGCGTTTGGTGTTTTGGACGTTTTGCTGCCAGGCATCATGACGCAAGAGCCAGAAGCCCTGAACATTCTTAAAAGTGCGAGCGAGAACCCTGAAGAGTTTCAGCGTATTTTCGATTTAGTTATTGCGCGCTGGATCAGCGGCACCTATGACTCACCTCATATCGAAAGCTGGCCAGCCTTTGTAGAACGCGTACAAAGTGGTCTTAACCGAATTCTCGACGTCGCCAGCCACCAACAAAATATCGCTGTGTTCACCTCCGGCGGGAGCATCACTGCCCTGCTCCATGTTCTAACCCAAATTCCAACCAGCGAAGCGTTCAGGTTGACCTGGCAAATCGTCAATACCTCGATCAGCCAACTCACGTTTAGCGCTCGCGAGGTAACCCTAACTTCCTTCAACAATCATGCACATTTACAGTTGTTGAAGACGCCCTCGCTCATCACTTACCGATAAGCACTGGCAATCGCGGCCTGAGTGCCGCTGTAACCCACCCCAAAAGGATCGAACCATGACTTCTGTAGCTGATGCCGTTCAAGCAATGAAAGCTAAATTCAACCCAGCCGCTGCTGCGGGTCTGGATCTGGTATTCGGTTTTCGCATTGATGACACCAAGCACTTCTCTCTGATTGTTAAAGACAGCACTTGCGAGCTGCAAGAAGGCGAGAACCCGGACGCTCAGGTGACCCTAGTGATGGACGGCGAAACGCTGGAAGGCATCGTTAGCGGTGAGACAGACGGCATGCAAGCATTTATGGGCGGCAAACTGCGCGCTGAAGGTGACATGATGCTGGCCATGAAGCTGAGCGATCTGTTCCCTGCCTAAGCCACACGTAACATCTTTAAACCGAAGCCCCCGTGCTTCGGTTTTTTTTTAACGGCCTCAACCAAAGTCGATCAAGGACGCTGATAAATCGTCAACACCGGTACCTATTAAGGCTGTACTTATCCCAATGGCGCATTAGATTAGCGAATGTTGTTAGGTATGAAAAATAAGCAGAAGAGATCAACATGACGCTTAGCGACTCATCAATTCGCCCCCGTGCTGGCGAGGAACTCGATGCCCGTCAGATTGACTCTTACCTGAAGGCACACATTCCGAGGCTTTATGGACAGCCGGCAATCAGCCAGTTCCCAGGCGGTGCTTCCAACCTGACCTACCTGATTCAATACCCAGATCTTGAGCTGGTGTTACGTCGCCCGCCATTTGGCCATAAAGCCAAGTCGGCTCATGATATGGGCCGCGAGTTCCGCATCCTTAAGCAACTCCAAGAGGTGTTCCCGTATTGTCCAAAAGCTTATGCCCATTGCATTGATAACAGCCTTATCGGCTCCGAGTTTTATGTCATGGAGCGAGTCAAGGGCATTATTTTACGTGCCGATCTGCCCAGTGAGCTGGCTCTGACCGCAGGCAGTACACGAACGCTGTGTAAGGGTTTTATCGACACGTTGGTCGAGTTGCACCAAGTCGACTACCACGCCTGCGGCTTGGGTAATCTGGGTAAGCCTGAAGGCTATGTGCAGCGTCAGATTTGCGGGTGGACCGAGCGCTATGAAAAAGCGCTAACCCCAGATGCTCCTCACTGGTTGGAGGTAAAAGTGTGGCTCAACGACAAAATGCCAGACGACCACCCGAAACCAGCCATCATTCATAACGACTATCGTTTCGACAATGTGATTCTGCAACCCAATAACCCAATGCATATCATCGGCGTCTTAGACTGGGAGCTCACAACCTTGGGTGATCCCTTGATGGATTTGGGCAATACCCTCGCCTACTGGATCCAAGCCGATGATCCGGCATCGGTACAGCAGTTACGTCGCCAACCCAGT
Organism: Pseudomonas endophytica; assembly: GCF_001411475.1. Lineage (GTDB taxonomy): Bacteria > Pseudomonadota > Gammaproteobacteria > Pseudomonadales > Pseudomonadaceae > Aquipseudomonas > Aquipseudomonas endophytica. Next base: position 24,403 of record NZ_LLWH01000197.1, read on the forward strand.
AACGTCCCAGGCATGCTGACCCGCCAAGAGTTTGTTGACTATTACGCCGAACATTCGGGTATTCAGATCGATAACTACGATTTCTACTACACCTACGGACTGTTCCGTCTGGCGGGGATCGTCCAGCAAATTTACTACCGCTACTACCACGGCCAGACTCAGGACAAACGCTTTGCGCCGTTCGTCCATATGAACGCACTGCTTGAGCAAATGAGCCTCAAGGTCATCCGCCATTCCAGCCTTTAAGTACGCGATGCACAGGGAGTCAGCATGCCCAAGACCCAATTGTTCGACCTCAACGGCAAAATCGCCATGGTATCCGGTGCCAGCCGCGGCATTGGTGAAGCCATCGCCAAATTGCTGGCGCAACAAGGCGCGCATGTGATTGTTTCGAGCCGCAAGCTCGAAGGCTGCCAACCGGTCGCCGACGCGATCATCGCCCAGGGCGGCAAGGCTACTGCAATGGCCTGCCACATTGGCGAAATGGAGCAAATCACCCAGACCTTCGCCCGTATTCGCGAGGCGTTCGGTCGCCTCGATATTCTGGTTAACAATGCAGCGACCAACCCACAGTTTGGCAACGTACTGGACACTGATTTGGGCGCATTCCAGAAAACAGTCGACGTGAATATTCGCGGTTACTTCTTTATGTCGGTTGAAGCCGGCAAGCTGATGCGCGAACACGGCGGCGGCAGCATTATCAACGTGGCCTCGATCAATGGCGTTTCGCCAGGTCCATTCCAGGGTATTTATTCGATAACCAAAGCGGCGGTCATTAATATGACCAAGGTCTTTGCCAAGGAGTGTGCAGGCTTTGGTATCCGCTGCAATGCCTTGCTGCCAGGCCTGACCGACACCAAATTTGCCTCTGCACTGGTCAAGAACGAGGCCATCCTCAAAGGCGCACTGCAACAGATTCCGCTCAAGCGCGTGGCTAATCCGAGTGAAATGGCCGGTGCCGTGCTGTATCTGGCCAGTGATGCGTCCAGCTACACCACGGGTGTGTCGTTGAATGTGGATGGCGGTTTTTTGTCCTGATGTAACGCCAACGAGCTTGCTCGCGATCTGTTAATAATCAAAAGATCGCGAGCAAACTCGCGTCTACAACGGTGGGAGTCTATCGGTTCTGGCCTGACCACCACCTGCGCGCATAATTGCTGTACCCCTCTCTGGCCTTGAGCACGGCAACACCGCGCAGCTCAGTGAGTGCACTGGCTACGCCACGGCCAATTGCCACTAATATTCGTGTTCCCCCACTTTGTGCTCCGGCGGACAACCCGGTTGCATAACGGGCTATTGACTCGATACCGACCCCCGCCCAATGGCCCCATGCCTGATTGAACATTCGACTCACACCGCCATGGAGGGTGCCTGCCAAATCGGGAATCTGGAGGGTGTCCCCTTGTGATTCATAGACCGAAGTCTGGTGCCCTGAGCGAATCGCCGTGCCCGCCGCAGCATCGTAGCCTTCTATGATGGGACCAATATTGGGAAGCAGAGCACCGGGTATCAGTCGATTAAAAATCGCATTGGGCACCGTGGCCAAACCATAGGCTCCTGCGGCCAGCAGGGTTCTGGGTAGTCTGGCCCCCAGGGCCGTTGTGCCCCACGACACGCTGGTTCCTAAACCGCGCACGGTTTGCTGCACTATCTCCCGGGAAAAAGCGCGCACATGGCCCACCAGCCGCTCCCGCGCCACCGGGTCCCATTCATGCTCCAGGTTCGTGGCCGCGTCTTGACCTTGGAGGGCAAACCCCCGGTCTGCTACAACGGATGCGATAAAACCAAGAAACGGGCTCCAGCGGGTCCAGTTGCCCAATAAACCCACCGACATATGCAGCACGGCCACTGCATCTAGGGCGGCCACCGCTTGCCTCAATATATTATTCAGCGCGCGTGTCGGCTGCCTGCTGGCAAACAACAGCAAATCGACCCCCACTCCAATCGCGTTGCTTGCGCCGGTTGCCAACCCGTCACGAATGGCGGCAGAGCTTGCAGCCTGAAAAACCGGGCGAACACGACTTACAACTCGAGCCGCCACCGCGCGAAACCTGCTGAAAATGCCTGGTTTTTTTTGCCCCCTCGCAAGCCCTTGGCTATCGACATAAGAGACTGGGTTGCCGCGTACCATGGCATAAAGATTCAAGTCATCAATATCTCCGGCGGGATCGGCACTGATCCAGCGCGACAGCCAAGGCGCGTAATAACGATGCCCGTAGTAATACAACCCACTTGCGTCTCGCTCTTTGCCGGAGTAACGAATGGTTTTACAGGATGCCTCTACCGCGTTTTTCGCCGCCCACCAGGCGGTCCCGCCATAGGGGTAGTACGTTTCATGGCTCAACACCTGCGCGTTGCCATCCAGCTCCAGCGTATTGTTG